>JBBQRI010000038.1:0-15379 GCA_038214915.1 Chthoniobacterales bacterium | reverse complement strand
GGGAAAGATCCGCCGCGCAAAAAGCTGAACGCGCTGCAGCAATGCAATTCGCAGTAGCTCATTGCCGTCTCCCTCAGTCATAAACGCCGTCGATTTTCCAAACGCCGTCACGTTCGTGCGCACGAACTAATTCACCATTTTGTAATTGCAGATCCCACTCAGCGCGGGTCCACGATTTTTCGTCCCACCAATTTCCGGAAAGAAAATACGGGCCGCGTTGCGCGATGATTTTTCCAGATATTTCCGCGCTACGAACATGCGCCGGTGTATCTTCATCCTGCAAGACAGACGCAGAGACTGCCGGCCGAAAGCGGCGCAGCGCTGCTGTAATGCGCGCTGTCCGCGGCACATCGAAAGATTGTCCGCTGGGGACAGTGGACTCTACAATGTCCCATCTGAACGGCTGCATGCGAAATGCATCGGGGCGATGCGTCTCTTCCAGAACTGGTGTGCCGATCCGATCGCCGCCCAGGAGAGCGGTCAAACGAGCGAGTGTTTCTGAAAGTTGGTGCGGGTTGCGCAATGTCGTTTCAAATAATCCGAATTGTTCCCCGGCAGGTTTGATCGGCTCTGCGCTCAGTGCGACAGCAACGATCGGATGCTCAGATCGAAAATTCTCCAGATGCGTCTGGAGCATCCGGAACAGAAGATCGATATCGTTTGTCGGCTGCGGAATTTTGAAAACCCGTTCGTAAATCTGTTTGCCCGCCACGGCGGGTTCGTCTTGGCGCGAATTTGCGAAGGTGATTCGCAGCGTCAGTTCCTTTGCGACGAGATAAATTCCTGCCAAACGCACCGCGAGCTGCTCCAAAAAACGGCGCAGCATAAAAAGCAACGGCTCGGCTGTTTCGATTTCGCGCTCAAACTCGAAACTCTCCTGGAACGACTCCGGCGGCCGAATCAGTTTGAGCAGTCGACTGGATCGTCCGTTGGCGCGCTCCCACATGCGGATTGCTTCGGGGCCAAGTCGCGCCCCCAGCTGCTCCTTATCCAGCGCCGCAAGCTGGCCCAGGGTATAAATCCCCCACTTGTGCAGGATGGCGAAGATCTCCTGCACCTCCTTCTGCCCTTCCATGCAGGCAAGCTACACCAGGGCGCGGGATATGTTCAAGTGAACAGTTCTAGATAATCTCCACCGGACATTTCGGCAGCGCTTGCATAAACGCGCGGCCGTAAGGTTTGGTCACAATCCGATTATCCAGGATGACAATGATGCCGCGATCGGTTTTGGTCCGGATCAAACGTCCTACGCCTTGTCGCAATTTCAGGATCGCTTCTGGCAACGAATATTCAGTAAACGGGTCGCCACCGCGCTCCTCGATCAGCTCAAGTTTCGCTTCTATGAGCGGATGATCCGGAGCGGCAAACGGCAGTCGCGTGATGATCACATTTGAAAGCGCTTCGCCTGGAACATCCACGCCGCCCCAAAAACTATCTGTGCCGAAAAGCACACTGCGCGGCGTTGATTTGAATTGCTCAAGCAATTTGCTACGCGGCGCTCCCCCACCCTGGACAAGAATGTTCATATCCTCCGTCGCAAAAAAATTTCCCATCGCACCTGAGACCTGCTGCATGTCGCGATAGCTCGTGAACAGGACAAACGCGCGACCTTCACTCTTCTGCACGAAATGCGCGATCCAATGTTCGAGGGCTTTGTGATAACCACCGTCGCGGGGATCGGGCATTTTTTGAACGACGAACATCTTCATCTGCTTCTGAAAATTGAAGGGGCCGCCGAGCTGCAGCGGTTCGGCTTCCATTGCCCCGACGCGCGTGCGGAAATAACCGAGGTCCGGGCGGCCCACGGCCAGAGTGGCGCTGGTCATCACGCAACAGCAGTTGTCGCGAAAGAGCATCCGTCGCAGCACCGGCGCCAGATCGATAGGCGCGGCGTTTAACGCGAGGAAACGTTCAGTTCTGCCTGTGCGCTCCACCCAATACACATGTTCTGGCGCGCTTTGCTCCAGGAAAATCGAAATGCCTTCTCGCGCATCGCGAATGCGCCGGCCAAACTCTTGCAGCTCGGCTTTCAATATTTCGTCGTCGGCGCGTTTAACGGCGTCGGCAACGCGCGCCTGAAGCGCGGTCAACCGCGCGGTAATCGTGTCGGGGACAAGTTCGACATCACGCACCCGAAACTCGCGGCCTTTGCGAAAATTCGATTTCGACTCGACCGCGGAAAAAAATTTGTCAATGTCATCGATCAGTTCCGCCGCGAGTCGCACGCCAACCGCATCGCGCACTACGGTGAAAAGTCCTTTGCGCGTGCGCGCATTGTAAAGCCGCTGGATCGTCGATCGCAGTCCGTATTGCGATACGCCGATACCGATTTGCTTCGACGCTACCTGCTCGACCGTGTGCGCTTCATCGAAAACAATAAAATCATTCGGGAACAGAAACCCGCTCTCCCGTTCTTCCTGCATGTCGGGCGATCCAAGCAAAATGAACAGGAGCGTGTGATTGAGCACGATCACGTCCGCCGCCAGTAGACGTTTACGTGCCTGCTGATAGAAACAACGCGGATCCTGGCCACAGGTCTTTTGGGTGCAGACATGTGCTTCGCTGCACGCTTGCGCCCAAACTTTTGGATCGGGTTCGACGGACAAATCACTGAGCGATCCATCGCGCGTTGTGCGCGCCCATTCGGTCAACCGCTGCAATTCGCTCCGCTCGGGGCCGGTGAAAAGTTCCTGCTCGCTTTGCAAGGCTCGCTCGAGGCGACGCGGGCAAAGATAATTTTGCCGACCTTTCATTAAGGCTGCCTCAAACTCGATCGGCAGCACTTTTTTCAAGATCGGAATGTCTTTGTGGAGCAGTTGTTCCTGAAGATTGATGGTGTGCGTTGAAACGATTGCTTTTTTGTTCTGCTCGAGCGCGAACAGGACTGACGGCAGCAGGTAGCCCAGCGATTTGCCCACGCCAGTGCCCGCTTCGACTATCAGATGGTGTTCTTCCTCCAGCGCTTGCGCGACGCGAGCTGCCATCTCCTGCTGTTGTGGACGGAACTCGAAGTTCTTTGCTTTGGAGAGCGGGCCCTTCTCGGAAAAAAAGCCGCGAACGCGTTCCACCAATTCGCTGCCTACATTGTCTTTCAGCGCGATCATTTGCTCAAAATGCCCTGAGTTTTGTCGCTCGGCGCCAAATAGCGGAAATGGTATTGTAATTCGGCAATCGTAAATCGAAATTCGGAACTCCAATGAGACTTCTCGATCGATACGTCATTCGAAACTTCGTGCAGGTTTATTTTTACTGCATAGCCGGATTCATCTCGATATGGCTCATCTTCGACGTCAGCGACAATATCTCGAATTTCATTGATAACCACATAGCAGTGTCTCTGGTCGTTCGCTATTACGCCACGCAGATTCCGCAGGTGGTAATCATCCTACTGCCGGTTGCGCTGCTGCTGTCGCTCTTGTTTGCCCTTGGCCGCATGTCGCGTGCGAATGAAATAGTTTCCATGCTCACTGCAGGCGTAAGTCTTCCCCGTGTTTTGCTACCGCTGATCGGCATCGGTCTGCTGACAGTGGCAGTGACTATGGCGCTCAACTATTCGCTCGCGCCGCATGCGGAACTGGCACGGAAAATGTTTCTCTCAGAAGCGCAGTCGCGTCCCGCCCGCAATATTCAGGGGCAAGTCTTTCGCAATCGAAGCGAATTGCGCACCTGGTTTATCCAGAATTTTCGCCTTGGCGACAACATGTTCAACAACGTGCAGGTGCTACAACAGGACGCGAACGACAATATCGTCATGGGTTACGTGGCCGCTCGGGCCTATTTCCGGCCTCAGACAAAGACATGGGATTTGGAGAACGTGCGGCTCGCTTACTACGATGCGACTGGAAACATCACCAAGGAAGAGTTTCGTCCTACGCTAACGATTGAGCACTGGAGCGAAACACCGTTCCGACTGAGCAGCGCGAACGTGCAAGCGGAATCCCTGAGCGTGCCGGAATTGCGCGAATATCTGCATTTCAATGCGGACTTTCCGCCGACGTTGTTGGCACCGTTTCGCACTCATTTCCAGTATAGGCTGGCGCTGCCGTGGACGTGCCTGGTCGTTGTGTGCATTGCCGCGCCACTCGGAATCGGCTACTCGCGTCGCGGTGTTTTATCCAGTGTTGCCGCTGCAGTGATCCTCGTATTCTCGAATAACTTCCTTGTACATCTTTTTCTCGCGCTGGGAGAAGGCGACCGTGTTCCCGGATGGATTGCCGCGTGGACGCCGAACATTCTTTTCGCGGCTATTGGTCTCTACTTGCTATATCTTCGCGCCTCAAATCGCGAACCGCCCAGCTTTAATCTCTTCGCCGCGCGGCGTATAGTTGCGCGATGAACCCACTCCCAAACGAATGGGCGATCAAGCATCGCGCGGACTCGTGCGCCGTGACGCAACGGCCGTTTGTGTCTGGCGAATATTTTTACACACTTCTGTATCACGGCGCCGATGGTTACCGGCGCGAGGATTTGAGCGAAGAGGCGTGGCAAAGCCGGAATGAAAATATTCGGCCTTTTTCATTTTGGAAATCGCGTTACGAGCCGTTGTCGCCGAAACCGACCGAACCCGTGCCCAAGGAAAGTGCAGAGCAACTCTTTCGGCGTTTGATGGCGTCGGATTCACCGCCTGCAAACGCTAGCTACGTACTGGGGGCCATGCTCGAACGAAAGCGTGTTTTGAAACAAGTGAAGACCGAAGAAACCCCGAAGGGACGCGTTCTCATTTACGAACAGGGTTCCACAGGCGACGTGTTCATCGTGCCTGACCCGCAATTACGCCTGGACGAATTGGAAAATGTGCAAAACGAGGTGGCAGAGTTACTTCGCGGAGCCACGCAAAACGGATAATGTTTAAGCCAACCTGCTGATGACCACAGAAACACCGAGCATCAAGTACAAGATCGGCAACGAGCGCCTGATCAGCGTGACCGAAAACGCGGCGCGCAAGTTAGCGTCACTGCTTGAAGAAAAAGGCCAGCCAGAGGGTGCGCTGCGCCTCAAGGTGATCGGGGGCGGCTGCTCCGGTCTGCAATACGTGATGGATTTGGTCGATGGACCGATGGAGCGCGATATCCTTGTTCCCACTCAAAACGTGCAACTCGTTGTCGATCCAAAGAGCGCGCTATTCGTTAGCGGCTCCGTGCTCGATTACAGCGAGGATTTGCAAAAAGGCGGCTTCAAAGTGACGAACCCCAATGCCGTCGCTCACTGCTCTTGCGGCGAAAGTTTCGCGGTTTAAACCCCAAGACAGGACTACCGGGCTACACCTTCATGACCTCGGCATCCTTGTGCTTGACATGGTCGTCGATGGATTTAACGAAGCGATCGGTGAGTTTTTGCACTTCGCCTTCCACATCGCGCAATTGATCCTCGGTCAAAGCGCCGGAGGCTTTGAGTTTCTTCGCTTCGTCGAGTGCGGTGCGCCGGTTCGAGCGGACACGCACCCGAGCCTCCTCAGCCATTTTCCCAAGCGCGCGCACCAATTCCTTTCGACGTTCCTCTGAAAGCTCCGGAATCGGCAAGCGAATGATCTTACCATCAACGGCAGGTGTGATTCCGATCTTAGATTCCTTGAGCGCTCGCTCGATGTCTTGCACAGTGCCCGCGTCGAAAGGCTGGACAACAAGCAAACGCGGCTCAGGCGTCGTGATCAAGGCAAGCTGTTTTAATTTCATGGCGGATCCGTAGGCATGCACATCGACGTTTTCCACCAACCCAGGCGAGGCCTTGCCGGTGCGCACCCCGGCAAATTCGTGCACCATGTAATCGACGCTTTTTTCCATCAACATCTCGGCCTCCAAAAGAATGTCGTCTCTGCTCATATCGCTGAATGTTTACTGCGGTGAAGGTTCATCGCAAACCAGAGTTCCAACGTTTCGCCCCAGCACGGCGTCGCGCAGGATTCCCGGCGTGTACATGTTAAACACAACGATCGGGATTTTGTTGTCCATGCAGAGACTGAACGCGGTCGAATCCATGATCTGGAGACGCTTCGTGAGCGCTTCGGTGAACGTGATGCGGTCGTAACGGCGCGCGTCCGGAAACTTGTTCGGGTCGCGATCATAAACGCCGTCGACCTTTGTGGCTTTCAGGATCACGTCTGCGCGAATCTCACTGGCGCGCAGTGCCGCCGTTGTGTCAGTAGAAAAATACGGATTACCGGTGCCCGCCGCGAAAATGACGACTCTGCCCAGCTCAAGGTGGCGAACGGCGCGGCCGAGGATGAACGGCTCGGCCACATTTTTCATTTCGATCGCGGTTTGAACGCGCGCTTCGACCCCGATTTGCTCAAGTGTGCTTCGCAACGCGAGAGCGTTAATGACTGTGGCAAGCATTCCCATGTAATCCGCCGTAGTACGGTCCATACCCCGATCCGCCGCAGAAAGACCACGCCAGATGTTGCCGCCGCCGATCACTACGGCCACTTCCACGCCCAGGTCGCGCACCTCTTTCATGCGTTCGGCGATCTCGCGCACGACTGGCGGCGAGATATTGTCACGCCCGCCGTGCTGCTGCATTGCTTCGCCGCTCAGCTTGAGCACGATGCGTTCATAGACTGCTGCTTGTGGTTCCATAGCGGCGGATGAACATCCAAACAGAAGATAGCCACGTTTGGAAAGCAAAATGCGTGAGGGAGCAGATCAACCTCCCGCGCGCATAATCGCGCCATGCCCACGCAAGAATTCAGCGGCGCTCATTCGCCGTTTTCCTTCAAGTTGCACTTCGGCGAGAGAAAGTGCGCCTTTGCCAGTGGCAACGACCAGGTCCTTGTCGCTGCGCAAGACTTCTCCGGGTTGGCCATTGATGTCGACAACTGACGCGGAAAAGACTTTGAGATTTTGATGATCGACTTTCATGAACGCGCCGGGCCATGGATTGTACGCGCGAATTTTTCTCTCGATCGCTTCGGCTGGTTCGGACCAATCGATCAGGCCGTGTTCACGTTTTAGCTTTGGTGCATAAGTCGCACGTGCATTGTCCTGCGCAATGCGCGGCGCGTTCCCGGCCGCAACGAGTCGTAAAGATTCAAGCAACGCCTCCGGAGCAATCTGCGCCAGGCGGTCATGTAGTGATCCACCGGTGTCGTTCGGCAGGATTTCGACACGGCGCTGCAACAGGATATCGCCAGTGTCGAGTCCTTCATCCATGTACATCACGGTGATGCCCGTCTCACAATCGCCCGCCGCGATTGTGGCTTGAATCGGCGCTGCTCCTCGCCAGCCCGGAAGAAGCGATGCATGCAAGTTCAAACAAGTCAGGCGGGGAATCTCGAGCACATCGCGCGGCAGGATTTGGCCGTAGGCAACGACGACAATTACATCGGGCGCAAAGTCGCGGATCTCTTCGGTCGCTTGTTGATCCTTAATTCTCGCCGGTTGGAGAATCGGAATTCTGGTTCTTGCGATGCTTTTTTTGATTGGCGGCGGTTCAATGCGCTGCTCGCGCCCGACTCGCTTATCCGGTTGAGTGACGACTGCAATGACTTCGTGCTCGGAGTCCAGTAATGCTCGTAGCGTCGGCACGCCGATTTCGCCAGTGCCGATAAAGACGATTCGCATTCTTGAGTTGCGGTGTCAGTTCAGCCTGGCGGAGCGACGGGGACGCCGCGCGCTCATCCCTTGCGCCAGCATCTTCTCGCCAGCCGTAATTTCACGGCGGCCTACTGACGATCCGCACTCCGTGCAGAGATAATCGAAGATTTCCCGGTCAGGCAGGACTAACAAAAGCCGCTCGCGCACCGGCATCGCGGCTTTGCATTTTCCGCAATACAGACTGGAGGCAGTGAAGTTTTCAAACTGCTGCTGGTTCATATGCGCCGTCGTTCACGCTCTTTAAGATATCGAGCAGAACTTTCACGGGCGGCTGAATCGCGTCAACCACGGTGACCAGCTCGTTCGAGTAGTATGACAGCACTGGCCTCGATTCCTTCTCGTAGATGTCAAGACGCCGCTGGATGACCTCCTCGTTTGCATCGTCGAGGCGATTCTCCTTCAGAGCGCGCTTCTTGAGCCGATAAAACAGTGTCTCGCGATCGGGGCACGCAAGATGGAACACTTTCTTCACGTCGATCATGCCATTCATGATCTTGGCCTGACCCACGTTTCGGGGAATCCCGTCCAATACGAGCGTGTCGATGTCCGGCTTGAACTTGTGCCCGTCTACCGCCGCATCGATCGCCTCCCGCCACAGCTCCACTGTGATATCGTTCGGAACGAGCTGGCCTTTGCTCGAATACTCAAGGAAGGCTTTGCCGACCTTTGAGCGCGTGTCGATCGAGCGGAATACGTCGCCACAAGCGCAATGATAGTAACGCGGGATCGTGCCGAGGGTTTTACCCTGCGTGCCTTTGCCGCTGCCAGGCGCGCCAAAAAGGAGAAAGGTTTGGTATTTCATGCGAAACCTGCTTATACCGCGAACGGAACTGCCCCGGCAAGCACGGTCATCCCGACCGAAACTCAGGGGACCCCGTGCAATTACCGCTCGCTGTTGCAACGGAATCTTCGACTCCGCTGCGCTCGGCTCAAGATGACGAAAAGCTCGCCACGACGGGGTCTACATTCACCCGTCGCCCGCGGCGATCGAAGCGCACGCTCCCGTCAATCAGAGCAAAGATGGTGTAATCGCGACCAAGCCCGACGTTTCTTCCCGGCAAGAATTTTGTGCCGCGCTGACGCACAATGATGTTGCCGGCCACAACCGTCTCGCTGCCGAATTTTTTCACACCCAGCCGTTTGCTGACGCTGTCCCGCCCATTTTTAACGCTGCCTTGTCCTTTTTTATGAGCCATTGAAAAGAGTTGGTAGTTGAGAGTTGATAGCTAATAGCCGCGACGTGTTTTTTACTCCTCGGGCTTTTTCGCCGCGGGCTTTTTGCCCCCTAAATTAATGCTTTTGATCTTTATACGCGTCAATTTGCGACGGTGGCCGACCGTACGGTGATAACCTTTGCGGCGCCTGTATTTGAACGCGAACACTTTCTTGTCCTTGCGTTGTTCGAGAACTTCTGCGGTCACCTTTGCTCCCAAGACGAGCGGGTTGCCGTGAGTCACGTCCTTTCCATCGGCAAATAACAGTACATCACCAAACGTGGCAGTTTTGCCCGGTTCGACATCGAGAAGATCGACATCGAGCGTGTCGCCTTCCACCACGCGAAATTGCCTGCCACCAGTTTTGACGATTGCGTAAGCCATAGTTTCTCTGGGGAGAAAAAGCCGTCCATACTTCCACATCTAAGCGCGCTTGGCAAACGGAAACCGGGGCGATCAGGCTTCACTCTACGCAGCAGCTTTATCCGGCGCACCGATAAGTTCCGAATACAGAGCTTCATAATGCTGCGCAGATACATCCCACGAAAAATTGCGGGCCATCGCGCGTTTCATTAGCCTCGTCCAAAGCCGCTGATCGCAGAAGATTTGACGCGCACGTTTCATGGCGTCCCAGAAAGCGTCGCTTGAATGTTCGTAACACAGAAAACCATAACCGCTGTCCGTTGTCGGATCGTAATCTTCGATGATCTCCTGAATTCCACCGGTCACGCGCGCGACCGGCAGTGCGCCATACTTCAAGTTGTACATCGCGCCCAAGCCTGCCGGTTCGAAGCGCGATGGAATCAGACTGATGTCCATGCCTGCCTGAATCAAGTGCGCCACTTTTTCGTCATAATCTTTTTGGTAAGCAAACTTGGTTGGAAATTTTCTGGCTGTGACCGCAAGCGCAGTTTCAAAGGCAGGATCGCCTTCGCCGAGAATGATCAAGCGAACATCGTCCCAAAGTAAGCGATCAAGGAGTGGCACCAGGATTTCGAAACCTTTTTCCTGGACTACGCGAGTCACCATCCCGAAAACTGGACCGCGGGGCCCGGGCGCGAGCTTCATTTGCTTCAGAAGCGCCTCACGACAGACTTCTTTTCCACGGAGGCGTCGCGTATCGTAGCGAGCGGGAAGCAAACGATCGGATGCCGGATTCCAGCGCGTGTAATCTACGCCGTCTAAAATTGCACTGAGCCGATGCGCATTTTCGCGCAACACTCCATCCAAACCGCACCCACCTGCCGGTGTGAGGATTTCGCGCCGGTTGTGCTCGCTGACCGTCGTGATTCGGTCGGCGTAAAGGATGCCGCCTTTTAGAAAATTTAGCCGTCCGAAAAACTCTACGCTGTGAAGCGTAAAGAATCGCTGCGGCAAATTCGTGAGCTGAAAATCGAGTCCCCAGAAGCTGCCCTGATCAGCGACGTGATGGATGGTCAAAACCGTGCTGAAAGGCAGTCCATGCGCATGCACAACAACGGGCACTAACGCCGGCGCCCAATCGTGCACGTGCAGAATCTCCAATTGCGGTGTCAATCGCCGGGCCAGCTCGAGCGTCGCTTTGCAGAAAAAAATAAATCGCGCGGCATTATCTTCGTACGACTTGCCGCGCTCGCCATAAATTCCTGCGCGATCAAAAAATTCATCGCAGCGGATGAAGAACAGCTGCACGCCGCTTGCGCTGCGGCTTTCCAGATACCGCGCAACGTGGGTCGTATCGCCGAGTTGCACCTCAACAGTTATGCCGGTGTCCTTCCTCTTAAACGCGCGATTCTCTCGAATCTCGCGGTAGAACGGCAGCGCCACGCTGACCTCATGCCCACGATCACGCAGCGCGCTCGGCAACGCGTCCATGACATCTACCAGCGCGCCCGCGCGTTGCATCGGGGGCCCCTCCGCGCTGCTCATCAGAATTCTCATTCGGCGTTCGCTATTTGACGTTTTCTTAATTCTGCTTGCCGGACAAATATCGTTTTTTGATCCACTCCAGCGCTTCATCCGCGTTGCGCAGGCGTCCCTCTAGTTGTCGCGTCTCGACTGCCTCAAGGATCTCGCCAAATTCCGGGCCAGGCTTAAAACCGAGCTTTATCAAATCGTCACCCCGCAACAACGGGGGCGGAATGATCGGTTCGTTAGCGAATTCTTCGCGTTTGCGCAGGAGAAATTCATGATTGTCCAGCATGCGATGACTGCTTTCGCAATCGACCCGGTGCAGCTCCAGTTCCTCGTTGAACGTTGGTCGCGCCATGAAGCGTTTCAATTTCGCAACTCGCATCTTCGGCGTGTCCTTGAAAACCATGTGTTGCCTCACCATTTCAACTGTCGCTTCAATTTCAGCTCCTGAGAATCGCAACCGCCGCATTATCGCCTCCGTCATTTCCGCCCCGATTCGGTCATGTTCGTTAAAACGGATGCGGCCCGTTTTATCCACGGTCGCGGTCACCGGCTTCGCCACGTCGTGAAATAACACCGCGAACACCAGCGGAACGAAAACGTTTTCAGGGAGCATCGACAACATCAGCCGGGTATGCACGAACACGTCGCCTTCGGGGTGAAATTGTTCGGGCTGCAAAACGCCTTTCATCGCTTCGAGCTCCGGGAGAATGGCGCGCATGAGGCCGCTGGCATCGAGCAGGTCCCACCCGCGCAAACGATTCGGCGACACAAAAGTCCGCAGTAACTCGTCGCGGATTCGTTCCGCGCTGATCTGATTGATCGAAGGCGCGTTGGCCACAAGCGCGTCCCAGGTTCCTTTATCGATCTGGTAGTCGAGCACTGCAGCGAACCTGACGGCCCGCAACATGCGCAAGCGATCTTCCGCAAATCTTCTCGCCGGATCGCCAATTGCACGCACTAATTTTGCAGCGATGTCAGCCCGGCCCCCGACAAGATCAATCACCTCGCCCACGACCGGATCGTAAAACATTCCGTTAATGGTGAAATCGCGTCGCTTTGCGTCCTCTTCCGGCGAGGAAAAATGCACCGCGCTTGGGTGCCTGCCGTCGATATAAGCATCATCGGAGCGAAAGGTGGCTACCTCAAATTGTAAGCCGTCCTCCAGCACGATAATTACACCGAAATGCGCACCGACCGCGTACGTGCGCGGGAAAAGCGCCTGCACAGTTTCAGGGCGCGCGTCGGTAGCGATGTCGTAGTCCTTAGGTGTCAAACCGCGCACCATGTCGCGCACGCAACCGCCTGCGAAGTACGCGATGTGCCCCTGCTCACGCAAGCGCGCCGCGACTTTGCGCGCGCTCTTTTCCATGGGCGAAGGGGTCACATGACATTGTAACCGCTTCGCTGTGGAAGTCAGGCAGCCTGCCTGACTCGGCCGGCAGGCTATTCTCCGGTGCCTGCGCTTTTCTGCTTCCCAAACGAGTGAATGATAAACAGCACCACCGCAATCGAGATACACGAATCGGCGACGTTAAACGCAGGCCACGGATCGGCGTAGCGGATGTGCAGGTTAAAAAGGAGAAAGTCGATCACGTGTCCGTAAAGCAGGCGATCTGTCAGATTTCCCAGAATCCCGGCAAGGAGAAGTGCCAGCGATAAATCCCGCCACGAGTCAGATCGCCGATGTCGCACCAACAGAACCGTCACGACGACCAATGCGATGATGGAAATTACAACGAAGAAAGTGTTGTTGCCCTTAAAAGATCCAAACGCGGCGCCGGTATTGGTGACGTTAACCAGATTGAAGAAGTCAGGCACTACCATGCGAGCATCGTAAAGGCCAATGGATCGCAATACCCAGTGCTTCGTCAGTTGGTCCAAAGCGTAGAGCGGAAGCGAGAGAAAGAGGATGAACTTCACGTCCGTCGTTTGTTATTCAAAGCCAAGTCGAGGGTTCTCTGGCATTGATTGTTTGGCGCGCCTTAGGCCAGGAATTAAAGATGTCTCGACTCCATTCGACATGACAGAACCTGAGTGACGGCGCCTATTCAATCCTTTGAGGTTCTCAGCCGCTGGTCCCTGCAACCACGCTCTCACACCGATCGCACAAATCGGGGTGCGCTTTGCTCGTGCCGACAGTCGGCCGATGTCGCCAGCAGCGGGCGCATTTTTTGTAAGGCGTTTTCGCCACCGAAGCGCTCGGTTCGTTGGCTTGGTGAATCGTCAAATCACTCAAAATAAAAAATTCCTCCAGTTCTTCCTTGGGGATTTTGTCCGTGACATCGGAATCCGAATTCAAAACCACGCGGGCCTCCAACGTGTTGCAGATCACTTTTTCCTGGCGCGCGTGCTCGATCGCCTGCCCGATGATGCCACGCAATCTCAAAAGCTCCTCAACCTGATCGATCGTCTTGCGACCAAGGTCCTGCGTTTGAGGAAAGTCCTGCAGATGGATCGAACCGTCACCCTTCATTGAATGGCGCCATGCTTCCTCAGCGGTGAAAGCAAGAACCGGCGCGAGCAATCTGCAGAGCGCCTCGAAAATTTCGCGCATCGCCGCTTGTGTCGCGCGGCGACGTGGCGAATCCGGCGCGTCGCAATACATCCGGTCTTTGGTGATGTCGACGTAGAGGCTGCTTAAATCCACAGCACAAAATTGGTTGAGCGCGTGGTAGACCTTGTGGAATTCGAATTTTTCATACGCGGACCGGCAAGTGCCGATCACTTCCTCCAATCGTTCGAGAATCCAGCGATCGATTACGGTTAAATCTTTCCTGGCTTCCTTGGTTCCTGATTCGAAATCATACAAATTCCCAAGCAAAATCCGGAGCGTGTTGCGAATGCGGCGATATGTGTCCCCGAGACGCGTAAAGATTTCTTCCGAGAACGGCACGTCGGTCGTGTAATCAATGCTGCTCGCCCAAAGTCGCAGCAGATCGGCGCCATACTTGCCGACGAAGTGATCGGCAGCCGTCGGTTTTTCGTATGTGCCGGATTTGGAGATTTTTTTGCCGTCCAAATCGACGACGAAACCATGTGTCACGCAGATTTTGTACGGAGCGCGGTTATTCAGCGCGATGCTCGTCATCAGCGATGATTGAAACCAGCCGCGATGTTGGTCGGTCGCCTCGAGATACATGTCGGCAGGGTCGCGCAACTCCGGATGCAGCGCGCAAACCGCCTTATGCGAGACGCCGCTGTCGATCCAGACGTCAATCGTGTCGGTTCCTTTGGTTGTGTCCGGCGGCAATCCAACTTCTTTCGCGAGAGCGGCATCATCCAATTCGAACCAAATATTTGAACCACGCTGCGCGACGAGGTCGGCCAACTTGCGAATGATCTTTGGATCGAGAATGGCTTTGCCATCCTTGCCATAAAAAACAGGCAACGGCACACCCCAGCTGCGTTGACGGGAAATCACCCAGTCGGGTCGCGATTCAACCGTTCCCGCGATGCGGTTTTCGCCCCATGCGGGAATCCATTTCACTTCATTGTGAATCGCTTCGAGCGCTCTGCCGCGCAGCGCATCAATGCGAATGAAAAACTGATCGACGTTGCGAAAGATAATCGGCGTTTTCGACCGCCAGCAATATGGATATGAGTGATGAAATTTTTCTTCGCCCAGAAGCATCCCGCGCTCGCGAAGCATTTCGACAATGTCGGAGTTCGCGTCGAACACGTATTTACCCGTCAAACTCGGCAACTGAGCTTCATCAGTAAATCGGCCATGATCATCGACCGGCGATAAGATCGGCAGATTGTGTTCCATTCCCAAAAGGTAATCGTCCGCGCCATGACCGGGCGCGACGTGTACCGCGCCAGTGCCGGAGTCCATCGTAACAAAACCGGCCGTGAACACCGGGACTTCGCGATCCAGAAATGGATGGCGCGCCTTGACTCCTCCAAGAGTGGCTCCGGGAAATGAGGCGAGCGGCTTTCCGACTGGCCACAATCCTGTGGCTGCAGAGAACCGTGGGAGCAGTTTCTCAGCGAGAACTAATGTTTCAGACGCCCCATCTCGCGAAAATTCTTGGAACACATAGTTCTCCTTTGCATCCACAGCGATGGCGAGATTGGCCGGCAACGTCCAGGGTGTCGTCGTCCAGATAGCAATGCTCGCTTTGTCGTTCCATTCGCCAGTAGCGACCGGAAATCGCACGTAAACGGCGGTGTCGTCGCGTTCTTGATATTCCACCTCGGCTTCGGCCAGCGCGGTCTGCGCGCCAGTGCTCCAGAAGACCGGCTTCTGTGCCTCGTACACCAGCCCTTCCTCAACGAAAACCGCGAACGCGCCCAAGATTTCCGCTTCGTATTTGGGATCCATCGTCAGATACGGATGTTCCCAGTCGCCAAAAACGCCGAGCCGCTTGAACTGTTCGCGCTGGATGTCGATGAATTTTCGCGCAAATGCTTCGCACTGTTTGCGGACCTCCAGCGGAGAAAGCTCGCGCGATTCCTTGACCACTTTGTATTCGATTGGAAGCCCGTGGCAATCCCACCCGGGAACGTACGGGGCGCGCTTGCCAAGCATCGTTTGCGATTTCACGACGAAATCCTTGAGGATCTTGTTGAGCGCCGTGCCCATGTGCACATCGCCGTTCGCAAACGGCGGGCCGTCATGCAGAACGAATAGCTCTCGGCTCACTCGCGATTTTTGGATTTCCTGGTAAAGGCGCTCTT
>JBBQRI010000037.1:0-15569 GCA_038214915.1 Chthoniobacterales bacterium | reverse complement strand
AGCTTTTCATCGGCGCTTGCACAGCCAGACCGATGATGATTGAACCGACACCGAACGCGGCGACCGCGGCGTACCAATTCACAAAAATAATCGAGATAACAATAACCGCGACGGCCAGCGCAACAGCCAGCCGCTCGATGCGCTGGAGGGTGAAACGGCTCGAAGCATCTTGGATCCGGCCAATTGCATAGCATGAGATCGACCGCGCGACAGTCAGCACCACCGTGATCAGCGCTATGCCCCTCAGAATTCGCTGGGCAATACTAATCCCGGCGTCCGGCAAGGGAATGAGCTTCGGGCCGATCAGAAAGTAAACAGCCGCGCAGACGGCAAGAACAACCATGTATATGACGAACCAGAATCTGTCGCGACCGCGAGTTTCAACCTTTTCGGGATGTTCTTCTCCCCTCGCCCGCTCCAATTCTTTGCGAATTTCGGGTCGCTTACGAAGTTCCTCCGTCGTTTCGGCCATCAACATTGGATTCGAAGCGGGCGCAGAAACAGGTCGCACTGGTCGAGGCACTTCCTATCGTCCAAGCCGCTGAACTCCCTCGTGGAAACGAATCCACTGTGTGCTATCAAACACTGACATTGCGGAGTTGCTTGCTCAGCAGGCGGAACGCGAGACTGGAATTCTTTCCCGCGCTTATCCTCGAGCAGCGCGCAACGCATTTCTCTGGCCGGAGGAAATATATCATCTCGTCGCGCAGAATCGGCCATTGACCGAGTTGCGCGGCATCGGCCCCTTTATCGAGAAACAGATTCGAAATTGGTTCGACGAAGCGCTGCGTCGAGCGAAATCAGTTCCTGCACTGCGTCAGGATTTCATCTCGATGGCTGAAGCGCGACGCCTGCTCGCGACACGACCTTCCTGGGCCGGAAAGCTGCACGGCGATTTGCAGATGCACAGCCACTGGAGCGATGGATCAGCCACAATCGCGGAAATGGCCGACGCTGCCAAAGAGCGATCGTATGAGTACATCGCCATCACCGATCACTCCAAGGGCTTGAAAATCGCCGGCGGGATCGACGAGCGCGCGTTGAAACGCCAGGGAACCGAGATAGGGAAAGTGAACGCCGCACTTTCAAAATCAGGGTCACAGCTGACTGTGCTCCGGTCGATTGAGATGAATCTGAATCCGCGCGGCGAAGGCGATATGTCCCCCGATTCTCTGCTAGGTTTGGATCTTGTCCTAGGCTCGTTCCATTCGGCTTTACGCACCACCGAAGATCAAACTGAGCGTTACCTCGCCGCATTGCGTAATCCATACGTTCACATCCTCGGTCACCCCCGCGGTCGTATTTACAATTTTCGGATCGGTCTGAAAGCAGATTGGCCGCGCGTGTTCGCAGAAGCTGCCCGGCTCCATAAGGCGCTGGAAATTGACTGTTATCCGGACCGGCAGGATTTGAACGTTGCGCTACTGAAAATTGCGCGCGAACACGGAACGCGAATTTCGCTCGGAACAGATGCTCATCACGGCTGGCAGCTAGAGTTTATTGATCTGGGATTGGCCGCGGCACTGCGAGCGAAAATTTCGACTGACCGGATCGTTAACTTCATGTCCCTTCTGGAACTTAAAACTTGGGCGCAAGCGCTGCGACATGGCAACGCGTCGAAAAAATAAGCTGCCAACAGCGGATGTTTTTTTTGTCGCGTGCTGATCACGACGAAATGTGCCAAATCAACAACGCGCCGGGTTTAACCGTGATCTTAACTGCGCTGCGCTGCCGTTTGCTGTTCGTGTACTTATTCGGCCACTGTTCGCCATCAAGATGCATCGCGCCCGGCGGTGACGTAGTAACGAGCTCGCGAAATTTATGCCGGGTCAACGGAACCCGTGCTTTTCGTCCGGCCAGGTGCGCATCAACGTGCTTGATGAAAATCTCGCGTTCGTGCTCGCGCACTCCCACGAAATTCAGCCGGCCATCGTGTGTTGTTGCGTCCGGAGCGAGATGGAGCGCAGGGCCGGCAGAACGAATGTTCATTGCTCCCCAAAGGATGTAGTGATCGGAAATATCCTCTCCGTCGATGCTGATTCGCCACTTGCGCGCCTGATAATCCAACGACAATTCCCGCAGCAGCGATAAGTGCGCGGTCAGTTCTTCCTCCGGAGAAGCATCTTTTTTTTCGTTCGCCTCTGCAGCGGGAAAGTAGTCGGCGAACAGCCCGCCGCCCGCCGCTTCCAGAAAATATTCAGATCGCGATGATCTACGCGCGACGCCGACGTCGAACGGCTGCCCTTTTCCGCAGTGAAGCGATTGAAGAATTTCGTCAACAGATTCGGTGAAACCGAGGGTTCGCGCCAGATTGTTCGCCGTGCCGAGAGGCAAAATCGCCAACGGAATTCCGCTGCCCATGAGTTGCCACGCAGTTTTGTGCACCGTGCCGTCTCCTCCAGCTGCGACGACGAGATCCACTGGCTTTTTGAACGCCTTTTCCCAGCTGCACTCCTTTATCGATTGATAGAATGCCTGATGCCCGCACCTGGTCAGGCTCGCCATCAATCGTTTCTTGCTGTGTTTACGGTCTCCCGCTTTCGGGTTATGAATCAAAAGGACTCGCATGATTTGCTCGATACTTGAAGCATCTTTACCACCTAATCGGCCAAAACCACTTGCATACGCGTTTTGTTTGTGAAGATGCGGATTTTGGTCTCAAACGACGACGGTGTTTACAGTCCGGGGATCGCAGCGCTGGCGAAAGCGGCACAGCGGTTCGGAGAGGTGCGCATCGTCGCCCCTGATGTGGAGCAATCTTCGATGGGACATGCGATCACGGCATCGCGACCGCTGCGCCTGAAACATATTCACCTCGACAGCTTCGACGCGTATCGCGTCAACGGCACGCCGGCTGATTGCGTTGCGCTCGGCATGCATCGGTGGAGCCATGTTGACGTCGTTCTTTCGGGAATCAATCTCGGGCTTAACCTGGGCAACTCGTGCTGGCATTCCGGCACTCTCGCAGCGGCGAAGCAGGCAGCATTGCTGGGCTCGCGCGGCATCGCGTTCAGCACAACCGTGAGCGACAGTCGTGAACCGGATTTTGCAGCGCTCGAACCCTATGTCGTGCGTGTGTTCGAGTTGCTATTGCCGATCAAAACGCTTTCGCTGGTCAATGTAAATTTGCCGGAGAAGCCGAAGGGCATCCGTTGGACACGACAGTCTGTGCGACATTACGATGGCAAAGTTGTTCCCGACAAAGACCCGGCCGGCCGGCCGATTTTTTGGTTCACAGTGACGCCGCTCGAAGGCGCCGCGGAAGGGACGGATCGCTGGGCAGTCGAGCACGGTTGGGTATCGATTACCCCGTTACGTCTCGATCTTACAGATGAGGCAGATCTTGCTCGCGCCTTGGCTCTTTCGGATACCGCAGCGACGAAGGTCTCGAGCAAACCCGCTCGTTCTGGACGGTCGCGCGCGAAGAAGCACAAGAATCGCTGACACCAGCAGCCACGAACCCGTAGCCACCGGCCTGTGGCCGGTCAACTTGGTAAGGCTTGCCATTCACGAACGGCGCGCACGGAGTGACGCGCCCTACCGGAAGACGGTCTACAGGGATGGGGTCCAAACACGTCGGGTGACTGCAGGCTGCCACTTGCGTTGTAACTTACTTTTTCAAGAAAATTGTCTCGGTGCCCGGGGGGGAACCGAATCAGAGAGAAGGTTCGAATCGTATCCGAGAATTGCTGTCGCAGCCCATGCCTAAGAATTGGTCCACTAGCACCGCACTGCACGACACCTCCGAACAATTCCACATTCTGGTGGATAGCGTCGAGGAGTACGCCATTTACATACTGGATCCCAACGGCAACGTGATCACGTGGAATACAGGCGCGGAAGAAATCATCGGAAAAAACTTCGCGTCCTTCTACACGGCAGACGACGTTGCCGCCGGCAAACCGCAACGCAATCTGCGCGAAGCGAGCCGTCGCGGATACATTCGTGATCAGGGCCCGCGCGTCCGGAAGGATGGATCAACGTTCGAAGCCGAAGTTATCATTACTGCCCTTCGCGATGATGCCGGAAAGATTCGCGGCTTTTCCAAAGTCACACGGGACATTACCGACCAGATTCGGAGCCGCGAGTTTGAAGCGGAGAAAATTGCAGCACAGAAAGCGAGCAAGTCGAAGGACGACTTTCTGGCCGCGCTCAGCCATGAACTGCGTACGCCGCTGACGCCAGCTTTGGCAGCAGCCACGTACCTCCAAAATAACGCGGAGAAGCTTCCGCCAGAGTTCGTCGAGGATGTTGAGATTATAAAGCGCAACGTGCAACTGCAGGCCCGATTGATTGACGACCTGCTCGATCTCACGCGAATTGCGCGCGGCAAGCTTCATCTGGAATTAGAAGATTGCGACGCGCACACCATCATTAAAAACGCGCTCGAAATCGCACATTCAGCCATCGCGGCGAAACAACTGAAGATCTCGACCCAGCTGGAGGCGAAAGAGTATCACATCCTGGCTGATAGCATTCGGCTTCAGCAAGTGTTTTGGAACTTGATCAATAACGCGGTGAAATTCACCGCCCAAGGCGGACAGATCACCATCCGCACGTTTAATGACAGAAGTAAACGTGTTCATTTCGAAATTACCGACACCGGGATTGGAATTGAGCCGCAGCGGTTGGCTTCGTTGTTTCAGCCATTTGAGCAGGCTGATCCTTCTGTAAACCGACAGTTCGGCGGACTTGGTCTCGGACTTGCCATTTCCAAACGTCTCGTCGATCTCCACCACGGTAGAATTGAAGCGGATAGCCGTGGCCGAAGTTTCGGTGCGACGTTTAAGGTTACACTGGAGACTCTGCCACAGGGATCCGCAGCGATTGGCCTGAATCATCGTGTGGGCGGTAAGACATCCAAACCGCTGCGTATACTGCTTGTGGAAGATCACCAGGACACCCGGCGCACATTGTCGCGTCTACTTACTCATTTTGGTCACAACGTTGTAACTGCAGATAATGTGGAGGGCGCGATGGCCATCATGGCCTCGAACAACATCGACGCGGTGTTGTGTGACATCGGTCTGCCCGATGGAAGTGGTTACGAGGTGGCGGCACAAGCGCGGGCAATCGGGGGAATCAAGGCAATCGCGCTCACCGGCTTCGGCACCGAGCAAGATGTGCAACGTTCTAAAGAAGCGGGATTCGATTTTCACCTGGTCAAGCCCATTAACTTCCAAGAGCTGCAAACCGTTCTTGACCAGCCAGGCGCGTAGCTTCGAAGAACAAATTGCCCTGCTCTCAGGCTTTCGCGAATTTTTCGATCATTGCGTCGCGAAACTGATCGCGTGATCGAGCGTCTTAACGTGCGCGGATGACACCACGCGTAGAACGGCGGCCGAGTTCTCCTATCGCCGCTCGACCAGACAACGAATTGGGCGCATCTAGATTCGCGCCGCGATCGACGCCGACATTCAGCCGGTAAACCAGTTCACCGCCTAGCCAACTGGCAAACAGTGCTATGACGATGCCGATCCACCCTAGCATCATCGCCGTCATACTCGGCACCGCCGGGTTAGGGCGACGCATAAACCAGCTGACGATGAACAAAATCACTACAACGACGTTTGAGAGACCGTGGATGAGCCCGATGTACTTCGCGCGTGTGCCTTCCGGAATACCGAGCCAATCGATCAACCCGAACACCGCAGCGATCAGCCCACCAATGATGCCCGATGCAATCATCCAATATGACAAGTCAGCCAAGTGACCGTTATGGGTGGAGATATAGATGATGTCGAAAATCGCCGCCACTGTGAGCAAGCCCAGCGGGAACACGATTAACATCGGGTGAATCGGGTGCCCGAGTAATCTTGCTTTCGCTCTCATCCAGTGAAGGAACCCTAGATTTTCCCCACTGCTGATGCATTATTTGCGCTCGGCGCGGTCTAGCGGCACGAGGTGCAAGCAATGCATCTCAATCAGTGTTCACCAACTAGTTGGTAGACGACTATCGATCTGAAGAAGCCGACGCCATCTCAGGCTCCATCAGAGCCTCTGGGTTCACGATGTCTTCGGCCAATTTGTTCAGGAGCTCGTTTGCCTCGGATTCCTCATCCAGAGTTTGTTGCAGAAGCTCCGCGGATTTATCCTGCCCAAGTAGTTGCGCAAAGGTCCGCACACTGCCGTAACCTGCGATCTCGTAGTGCTCGACTTTCTGCGCAGCTACGATGATGCCTGCGTCGATAACGGAATCTTCGCCATCTGCCTTAAGGACCTCCGCTCCTTCTTCGATCAAGCCTTTCATGGCCTGACAGGTTTTGCCCTTTGTCTTCTCGCCGAGTTCTTCGAAGACTTCTTCGAGCCTCTGGACGTGCCCTTTGGTCTGTTCCAGATGCTTTTCGAAAGCTTCCTTTAATTCGTCTGATGAAGCACCTTTCGCCATCTTCGGCAATGCTTTGACTAGCTGGTTCTCGGCATTGTACAGATCCCGAAGTTCGTTAACGTAAAGTTCTTTTAGTGTTTCCAGATTCATGATCCCTCTTTTCCTTTCTGTTTCTGGTTCGGTTTGGTTGTTGTAGGGACGGTGCGCCTGCACCGGCCCCAAAAAGAAACGTGGCGAACGAACGAAATGCGCGTGTATTGCGCTAGAATTTTTGAAATTCGCGATCCGCAGGGCCTCGCAGCTCATCGTCAGCCGGCCAGGCGCTCTAAAAAGAGCGCAATGAGGATTCCAACGATGGTTCCACTCTTCTCATCCGCGAATCGGCCAGACGCATGAACGCGTTTACGTAATCGCTTGCCATGCGGTTGGCTGTGAACCGTTTCTCGAAAACTTCCCGACAACGAGCGCGGCTCAGGTCACGAACACGACCAACGGCTTCCACCGCTTGTTCGATCTCGCTTACGATAAACCCGGTAACACCGTTTTCCATCACCTCAGGAACAGATCCCCGGTCGTAAGCGATGATGGGAGTGCCGCACGCCATCGCCTCAATCATCACCAGGCCAAACGGTTCCGGCCAATCAATGGGAAATAGCAGAGCATAGGCGTTCCCCAGAAATTCGTTTTTCTGTTGATCGCTGATTTCGCCAACCCATTCCACGTGAGACTGTGTCAGCAGCGGTTCGATGTCCCGTTTGAAATACCGCCTGTCAGCACGATCGACTTTCGCCGCGATCTTAAGCGGCATAGACACACGCTTTGCGATTTCGATCGCCCGGTCTACTCTCTTTTCTGGCGAGATTCGTCCTAGGAAAGCGAGGTAATCTCCCTGATTCGGCTGAAACGCGAAAAGCTCCTTCGGTAAGCCATGGTAAATGGTCGCCTGCCAGTTAGCCCATGGTAAAGGCTGCCGTTGAGCATTCGATATTGAGATAACTGGCACATCTCGAAACCGCTCGAAGACAGGACCCATGTCGGGGATGTCGAGGCGCCCGTGCAAAGTTGTGACGTGCGGAACTCGCAGGTAGCGACAGATCGGAAAATGCAGGTAACCGGTGTGAAAATGAATAAGATCGAACTCGTTAACGTACTCGATGACGTGATCTACCAGAAGAACTTCCCGCGCCACCGGGTCTTTGCAGCGCTCATTCTTCCGGAGCGAACGCTCACAGGACGCAATAAGCCGCGCATTTGTAACAGAATCGCCGCTGGCAAAAAGAGTCACGTCGTGTCCGGCGCGAACCAATTCCTCAGTGAGGTAAGAGACGATCCGTTCCGTTCCTCCGTAATGTTTCGGAGGCACGCTCTCGATTAGTGGCGCAACCTGAGCAATTCGCATTTTCCCCTTCCCTGTGCAGTGTCCATTCTGAAAACTTGAAAATCTTCGCTGCGTAATCGAATTGGACGGCAGCTTTGGTTTTGTCGCGTGCCAATCGGCGCGAGAATTTATGAAAACGCGCGGCCGGAAAAGGTCTTACCAATTCACAGCCGAGTTCTTCGCTTCTGACACCCGGCGAACGTCCTATTCAACGCAGAAAGTTGTGACAGCATGCCATCGATTGCCAACTGATGACGGTAAGGCGCGTCGCTCCGTGCGCACCGACTAATCAAGAAAGCGTCTTCTCGCGGAAGCGTGCTTGTTTACAGATGTCCCGTTAAAGCGAGAATTATAACGATCAAGAGAATCAAGCCTAATCCTCCGCTGGGCCAGTATCCCCAACCGGAACTGTACGGCCAGGCAGGTAGCGCCCCGACCACGAGCAGAATCACAATGATCAATAGAATGGTTCCCATGGGCTTCTCCTTTCCTGCACTATGTTCGTCGATGCGAAGGATTTTGGACGCTTTGAGAGCCCGACGGCCGGAAGGACGATCCGGCAGGGCCGGCTTTCAACGGGCTTCGACTTCTTTTGTTTGGACGCGCACCGCGTATTCGTCCGGTTTCGCTTCGCGCCCCGATTGATCGGCATACACCTGGGTAAACTCAGCGCCGAACAACAGAATCTGTGATGAGTAATAAACCCAGAGTAACACTGTGATTAGGGAACTGGCCGGTCCATAGGCTGACCCAGCGGCGCCGCTCCCGAGATACAAACCTAGTAGCCATTTGCCGATACCAAAAAGAATCGCGGTGATGACCGCGCCAATCCAAACGTCTTGCCACTGAATCTTAGCGTCAGGCAGAAACTTAAAGATCATCGCGAAAAGCAGAACAATGACCGCAAAGTCGAATATGAGATAAACACTCATCGCGACCATAAGACCACCCGGTAAGACAGATTGCACGTAGTGGCTGAAGGCTTTGAGCAGGCTTTCGAGTGTCAGTGAGACGAGCAGCAGAAAACAGACGCCGGCGACCATTGCAAACGAAAGGAATCGGTTCCGCAGAAATCCCCAAATGCCGCGCGTGGGTTTAGCTTTTAGACCCCAAATTGTGTTCAAGGCATCCTGAAGTTGACCGAAGACGCCGCTTGCGCCAAAGAGCGCGAGGGCAACGCCTATGATTGTGGCCATCATGGTTTTATCGGGCTGCGACGCCTGTTGCGCAATGTTTTGCACCACCTGCACAGCGCTCGCGTCGAGAAAGTAGCTCAGCTGCTCGGTGATCTTGTTCCAGGCTCCTCCTGGATCATCCCGGAAAATTATTCCGACAACCGCGAGCAAAACGAGAATCAACGGCGCGAGCGAAAAGACCGTGTAGTATGCAAGCGCCGCACCCAACTGCGGCGCTTTGTCTTGTAACCACTCCTGAAACGTTTGTTTCAATAAGGTGAAGACATTTCCAAAAAATGATTTTGAGCGAGGCTGTTTTACCACAACGAAAGTCCTTTGATTAAGGATTCGCTCGTAGTGGTATGCGTGGTCGCTGCAAAATAGCGCACATAGATAAACGCTCCCGTATCTCGGCACTGGTATTTGGCAGGCACCAGAACCCTGAGTGCTATCGGCTGACCTGACCTACGTGTCGGAGCCGCGAGGGAGCGAAAGGGTTATTCGGGTCCCGCGCTTGGGGCCGCTATTGATCTGGAACTCGCCCCCGAAACTACTTACACGTTCGCGAATGTTAAGAAGACCAACCGTTTGGGAGCCCGTTCGCTTATCGTCAAGGGCGTTAGGATCGAAACCAGGACCATCATCGGCGACGATGATGCGGACCTTGTCTGGCCGCCGATGCTGCATCGTGATGTGCACGGCGCTACCGCCAGCGTGCTTCGCCGAATTTAGCAACAACTCGCGCACCGCTCTGAACAGGAAAATACGCACATCGGCGGCTTTCGGGTTCGCTGAACAGTCGGCTTCGGCTGTGACTTCAATATTGTAATTCTTACGGGTTTCAGCGGAGAGCCATTCAAGTGCTGCCGCTAAGCCGTGCTCGTACAAAACTGGCGGTGCGAGCTCTACGCTGAGAGATCTTGTTAACTGAAACGAACGCTCAATTACATCGGCAATTTCGCGAGCAATCGGTTCTCGTTGGCCCGCGTCTTGCGTTCTGCACAGCGCGGCAAGTTGCATCCGCGCCGCGACCAGTAATTGCTGTAGGTCTTCATGCAGCATCTCCGCTATGCGCCGACGCTCCGCCTCCTCTGCAAGTGACAATTGGGCCGAGAGGCGGCGGAGTTTCTGTGCCTGTTCGACAGCCTCGCGAGTGCGTTCGGCGACGCGGTGCTCGAGCGTTTCGTTCAAGTTCTTGAGTTGGATAACCAGATCGCGGGTCTGGTACTGGCGTCGCCGAGAACGTAATGCAACCTGCATTGACCGGACGAGCGTACGGGTGCTGATCGGTCGCTCTAGCAAAGTAACAGTGCCGGCCGCCGCAGCCACCAAATCCAGTAATCTCCCCCTGTGTGATTCGCCGCCGCTTGTGAGAATAATGAGCGGTAATTCGGACCAGGGGGGCTGCGCTTTTAGGACTTCCAAAAGATTCGAAAGTAGTGGGGACTCCAGCGCTTCCTCCGTGAGCAGTAGCGCGCCCGTGCCGGCAGCGATTTGCCACGAACATTCATCTACACCGGCGCAAATTCGTACTTCAAATCCATCGGCGTAGAGTAAAGCCGCCATGGCGGTGGCATCCTTTCCCACAGGAGCCATGATGAGCACGCGCTCGTCTTCATCCCTCTCAGAGACGTGTTGGTCTTCCTCCTGAGCGGCAGCGTTCGCTAACGGATCGTGGTCGCTATCGAGTTCACCGAGCGAGGCCAGACATGAATTCACGCTTCCTTGCATCCGGGCCTACGAAGTTTTGAGTATTTGCTTTTCACTGCCACGGAAGATAGGCGCGCCGGTGAGCACGCCTTGAAACTGTTTTAGCGGCTCGCCGATAACGATGCCTTTGCCCGCCATCAATTTGAATTCGCGGATGCTTTTCTCGTGCCGTCCACTGCGCTTCTTAACCATCGCAATAGCTTGTTTCACTTCTCCATAAGCTTCGAAATATCGCAGGCTTACCACGGTGTCTGAAAGATAACTAAGGTCCACCGGCGCTTCGGCGGCGGCAGCCAATCCATGCTGGGCTAAAACGAGGATCGTGACGACACCCTGCTGGTTGAGACAGGTGCAGAGTTCGTGCAGCTGGTTGTTGAGATACTTTTCGCCCGGCATGGCGTAGAGATAACCGTTGAGACTGTCAATCGCGACGAGTTTGCAACCCGCCTCCACGCCGCGCAGAATACGAACGGCGAATTCGCCGGGAGAAAGTTCGGCGGGATCAACCTGCTGTACCGTAATCGTACCGCTTTCGATGGCTTTTTCTAACTTGAAACCCAGCGCTTTGGCTCGGCTCAGCATCACGCTGCGCGTTTCGTCAAACGTGAATATCATAGAGCGTTCACCTTGATCGGCCATTTGGACAGCGTATTGCAAAGCTAGAGTAGATTTGCCAGTGCCAGCCTGGCCTAGCATCAGGGTGGTTGTCCCTCGATCCAGGCCACCGCCGAACAGAGCGTCCAGCTCCTTGATGCCGCTGGAAACGGGCCCGTGCCAAAAATCGGTACGATGCTCAGAGGCGATCATACGCGGAAAAACGCGCAAACCGCCGGTGGCGATGATGTAGTCATGATAGCCTTCCCGAAATTTTACGGCCCGTAATTTTGAAACGCGCAACCGGCGGCGCGATGTTCCGTAGTCGGGCGAGAGTTGTTCCATGTCAATGACGCCGTGCGTCAGGCTGAGCACGTGCGGGTCGATCACCCCTGCCTTATTCATCTTATCGTCAAGCAAAAGAACGGTGCTCTTGAATTTTGCGAACTGCTGTTTGAGCGTCAGAAGTTGGCGCCGGTAGCGTAAAGCGGTTTCGGCCATCAATCGGAATTCGGAAAGCGAATCGAAGGCGACTCGTGCCGGCTGCGCCTTGCCCACTTCATCGAGCAGTAGCTGGCTGACTTTCGTCAACTCGACTTCGGATGGATGAAACACTGTGGTCTGCGCTTCGGGCCGTAGGAGATTCTCAACGGCGGACAAATCCAACACCGGGATTTTATCGAGCGACCAGCCGTGCGATCGCGCCACTTTGATCAACTCCGGTTTGGTTTCCGAAAGCGTGATGTAAAAGACCTTCTCGCCTCGCCGTAGTCCCTCGAGAAGAAACTGAAGCGCCAGCGTCGTTTTGCCGGAACCCGGGTCCCCTTGAACTAAAAAAAAGCCGTCGCGCGGCAACCCACCCGCGAGGATATCATCCAGTCCCTCGACTCCGCTGGAGCAGCGTTCGTCGGCGAGGTCGGTTGAGACAGTTGTGGCGGATTTCCGGATTGATTTGCGCTTCACAATATTGATGTCGAACAGGCGACGACCGTGTTGCCACCGGCAATTTAGTTCGGGGTTGTAATTTTGAAAGAGCGCTCGCTCCGAAAGTGTACCGGGGCATCTACTTCGCCGGCACGAGAACAGTGAGTGCTCTGGAGACAAAATCGATCTCCGCGCTCCTGCCTAAATTTACTCTTTCTCCATCGAGCGTCGCAGGAATGTCATTGCTTGATTGCACATTTACCCGCTTTGTTTTGGTGAGAAGTATATTTCGGTGATCGCGCCATTTACCAAACGCGGCGGTAGTGGCAAGCCCTATCACTTCAGTGGCGCTTTTCACATCAATGACGGCGGCTTCGAGCGCTTGCTCCGAGTCGGACATTTGTTCCGATATCAGAGGGCAGATAAGCGCAACGGCTTCAGCTTCGCCCTTCATTTCGCCCGAGATGAGATACTGAATCTTCGTTTCAAACATTTTTCGGAAGGCGACACTCCCCTTCTCGATAGCATCAACTATATTTCCCTCGCGCATGGATTCGCGGGGTTCTGCCAAAAGCGCAGGCGCTCCCACAATGGCGGCTATAAGAAATTGCTTGCCCGCGATCCGACCTCCGGAAAGCACTTTTAGTGAGGGAGCAGCGAGCGTATTTTGGAGCGACTCTTCCCACGCCACGTCTCCATACAATGCTCGAGGGAGCATATTCATCGTTCCCCCGGGAAGCGGGATAAGGTAGGGTCCCTTTTCGGCGCATACTTCTGCAGCTGTCCGGATCGTGCCATCGCCACCGAGCACGATAAGCACTTCCAGCTTCTGCTCGCTCGCCTCTACAAACGACGGCTCCATGTGGTCTGCCCCGCCACACCAGATCCTGGGCTCAACAGCGCCTGCACCCGTGAGAATACTGAGCATTTTCTGCTCGGATTCCGAATCGCAACTCCCGCTTGAGGTGTTGATTATGGCCCCAACTTTTAATTCTGGTAGACGGACGTCGTTAGGCACAAATCACGAGCGTATGGAAGGAAGAATTTAGTGGCGCGTTTAAATAACCTTCGCGTTGGACTCTCGCTCAGCACGGTTTGCTCGAGTCTTGCCGCCAGGATTGTTTCCGTTCCGCTCTGCTTTTTTGCGAACCCGCTCGAACTGTTTCTCAAGACTAGTCAGATCTTCGTCGGCAAGTTTTTCCAGATCGATAAGTTCGTTTCGAGCGCCTTCCACCGCTCGAATTATTTCGTCGAGTTTCAAATGAGCCGCTTTGGCATCGCGATTTTGCGTATTCTGAATGAGAAAGACCATTAGGAAAGTAACAATGGTCGTCCCGGTATTAATAATGAGCTGCCAGGTGTTCGAATAATGAAACGCGGGGCCAGTCAGTCCCCAAATGACGATAACGAGGATAGCGATGCCAAACGCCCAAGCGCTACCGAGCACCGTCGACGAGCGCCTTGCAAAAATCCGAAAAGCATCGCTCGCTACGCAAAAGAAATCTCGCGATTCATTCTGTTCCTGGGGTTTTTCCTTCTGTGTTTTCATCGCCACAAATACCGTGCTCACGGATTGCGGAACCGCAGGCCCTGTCGTCGACTGCCTTTTAACGACGGAAGATCAAACCCAGCACGAAACCGACTCCAAGCGCGGTAAAGACCGCCTTCGTCGGGTTTTCGCGGACGTATTGCTTGCTATCATCCTGAAAATCGCGGACGCGATGGAGTGCGTCATCCAATACTTCTTTCCCGCGCTCCCGATATTCATCGGCCATTGCGCCTGCGGCCGAGCCAAGATCTTCGGCCGCTTTGCGCGCGTGCGTCCCGCCACGCTTTACTTCTTCTTTGGCCTCCGGCGGAACCGCAGGACCTTGCCCCATTTGGTCTTGGTCATCCATAGAATTTCCCCGTCTTCATCGTTTTGTTACGCTTTCGGTGCCGATGCTTCGCTGACGGTGCTGATATCCTCAGCGCCAACAGTCTTGAAAATATCCTTCGCGCGATCAACATCCTCGCTTTCGTCCGTGTGCACGGCAACGAGGTAATTGCCTTTTTTCAACTTCTCGTCATAGCGCTTTGCCTCGATCTCCGGGATGCCGAGACCGATCAAGCCGCCGACGACACCACCGGTCGCCGCTCCGATGGCCGCGCCGCTAAGCGCCGCCATAATTGGACCCGCCGCGATAAACGGACCAATGCCGGGAATCGCCAAGGCTCCAATGCCTGCTAGCAATCCGAGCACGCCGCCCGTTGCGCCACCAGTAGCCGCGCCAGTCGTTGCCCCTTCTGGCGCCTTTGTAGCCTTAACGTGACCAACATCTCGCGTGCCGCCTGTATCAGGCATGAGCACTGAAATTTCCGAGGTTGCGAAGCCTTGAGCTTGAAGCTGTTCAACAATTCGCTCAGCTTGGCCGTGTGTAGTTGCAATACCGAATACTGATTTAGACATAATATTTTTCTTTCGTTGTTGTTACTTAATCTGATCCTTTAACGTCCAATTGATCGTCAATATGGGCGCCGCCAGCCGCTGATTTTGCGAGCTGATCGATTTTTGCTTTTTCTTGAGCAGTCTTAACGGGTCCGCGGAGTGTAACGTGGCCATTAGCAGTAATGACTTTGATGTTCTTCGCGGTCGTGGAAAGCTCGCTGTCTTTCATTAACGCCTGCCGGATAGCCTGGGTGATTTTCAAATCCGCCGGACTGTTTGACTGGTCGCCAGATGTCTGGGTTTCGCCGGAGCGATCGCGTTCGTTTGTTGCCGTATTATCGGGTTTCGTCTTCTCATTGTCGGCAGCAAATGCCGCCAGGCTAACTGCGCTGAGACAAGCTAATGCTAGTAAAGTTCGTTTCATGGATTCTTTCGTTTGAGTTTATGGGGGTGTCCGCATTACTGATCGCAACTGGTATCCCCATCGGTTCTATTTAGTTTACTTATTGAGCCGCGATGTTGATGACGGAATTGGCTAACTTGGTTAGCTTTTTGTCTGTATCGGATTCCTCGGTCAGGGTAGTCTGAAGTAACTGCGCGCCATCCGGATCCCCGAGTAACTCGGCGTATGTCCGAGCGCAGCCGTAACCCGCCATCTCATAGTGCTCAACGCGCTGCGCCGCAGCAATTAGCCCGGCATCGCGCACTTCCTCGTCAGCATCTTCTTTGATCATTTCCTCTCCCTCTTTAAGCACACCTTCCATGCCCTCACATTTCGGGCCGCGGGTTGACTCGTCGTGGCTCGTCAAAATCTTTTCGAGACGCGCCACGTGTTCCTTCGTCTGCTTCAAATGTTCTTCGAACCCCGCCGCAAGCTGTTTGTTATTAGCGGCTTTAACCATTTTTGGTAGCGCTTTGATAATCTGCTTCTCCGCGCTGTAGAGGTCTTTCAGTTCTTGAATGTATAGGTCTTTGAGTGTTTCTAGTTTCATATGTGTGAATTTAATGTTGTTGGTGTTGCCCTTGTCTTCG
>JBBQRI010000036.1:0-15574 GCA_038214915.1 Chthoniobacterales bacterium | reverse complement strand
ACGCCAAACGCGATTCCGAAATAGCGTTTCTCGAGACCGAAGAACACGTTCGGCTTATTGCCGCGGCGGTAGTCGTTCTGCTCCATCTCGCCTCTTGAGATCAGGTCCGACACCTTCTGGTTCACGTAGAGTTGGTCCGCTGTGACTGGGCCCTTCGCGTCTTTAAACAACGAGCGATCGAACCTTTGCTTCCCCGCAATGACCGGATCGACCAGCTTCAGATATCGGTGGACGTCCCGCGCGGACCGTCCTTCCAACCCCGAGAGCAGTGCCAATACGTCTTTCAAATCGTTAAGATGCGCTCGTTGCGGAGGGGTGTCAGCTTTCGGTGCGAGCTTTTGAATTTCGTCATGAGCGCGGTCCTGGCGCTTCGTAAGCGGATTGAGCTTCGCTTGGGCAACGACCATTTCTTCGTACGACCATCGCATGGCGATGAACTGGCAGACAAGTGGCACCTGTAGCTTGCTCTCCGTTTTTCTGGTCTTTTCCGAGTTCGGATGTTCGGAGAACCAGTGCGAAAAGGAATAAACCAGGCCGAGGTTCCGGTTCATGTCCTCGTATTTGATGAGCGCGCCGCCCATGATGATCTGCGGAATCAATACCAGCGGGACGATATTGGCCGCGGTTTTCGGGTCGGCCACGAGAGACGAGATAACGAGACCCAGCGCTACGCCGCTCATCGCCGTCAGGAACATTATAGCCAAATCGAGCCAGAACATGCCTCGAATTTGCAGGACGAAATTGCCGATCAACACGAAAAGAACGCATTGAATGAGCGCAAAAAAGCCGAGCGTGATCGTCTTGGAGATTACGTAGTAGGATAGGCGCACCTTGATGTTGCGCTCGCGTTGCAGCACGGGCCGATCCCGGATGATGTCGTCGGCGCTGTTTGTTAGCCCGAGAAACATTGCGACGATCAGACCAAGAAATAAGAACGTCGGGATATGATAAGCCGAATCAAAATCGTATGTACCGCTCTCCGAGTACCGCAAGATCGTTCCAATTAGCAGCGCCAGCACTGGCGAGACACCTATCGTGATCACGAGATTCGCCCGGTTGCGTAGTTTGCTCGTGAAAGCACGCTGCAGCACCGTGCGAAATTGCGTCCACTGATCGTGCCACCGCACCGGCAACCGCTTCCGTTGCACCGGTGCGACCGGCAACGGGTCGGCCTCCTCCTGTTGCAGCGAGACTTGCTTGACGTCCTGGATCAATCGGAACGCCTCGTATTTGTCGCGCCAAAAATCCGGCGAGTAACGGCGCGACGGGACGAGCTGTCCACGGCTGTTTTCCTCGTAGATGACGTCACCGCTCAAATCGCGCAGCGGCGTCTCGAGTACATCAAAGATGAATTCCGGCCGGGTAGTTCCACATGATGGACACGCGCCCAGTTCAGCACCGAATTGGTGTTGATGTTCCGCTTCGGCGAAATACCGCAGGGCGTCGGAAGGCGCGCCGAAAAACACGAGCCGCCCACCCTTGTCGAGCAAGATCACCTTCTGAAACATCTGGAAGATCTTCGAGCTCGGCTGGTGAATGGTAACGATGACGATTTTGTTGTGCGCCATGCCCCGAAGGATTTCGATTACGTGCTCGGAATCTTTCGACGAGAGACCGGAAGTTGGTTCGTCAAACAGATAAACGTCCGACATTCCGATCATATCGAGCCCGATGTTGAGCCGTTTTCGCTCGCCACCGCTTAATGTTTTCTTCTCGGGACTGCCGACGACCGCGTCGCGACGTTCGCTTAGCCCGAGCTCGATCAGCTTTGCGTCCAGCCGCCGGACGCGGTCGCGCTTCGAGAGATGCGGTGCACGTATCGCCGCCGCGAACTGCAAATTCTCACGAATGGTGAGGTGCTCGTCGAACGCGTCCTGTTGCGGCATGTAGCTGACGTACTGCTTCAGAACGTCGAGGTTTCGGTAAAGGGATTGTCCGTTGAGCAAGACTTCCCCGCTCGTCGACTGGAGCTGACCGGCAAGCACTCTCATCAGCGTGCTTTTGCCCGCACCGCTTGCGCCCATCACGCAAACAAGCTCTCCACGCGTGATGCTGAACGAAATTCCATCGAGGCCAATTTCGCCTTTGCCAAAACGGTGTGTGACTTCATTCAGCTCGAGGCTGCGAATGATGTTTCGCTCCTCCTCGATAATGCGCTCCAAAAAATTGCATCGCAGAACCTGTCCGACATCGATTCGAATGATGTCGCCGTCCTTGAGTTCCGCGGTCGTGCGGACGGGGTCGTCGCCCACCATGATTCGACGGTCCGCTTCAATGACCTCAAGCGTGCCTACTCGCCGATCGTAATCGCAAAATATTTTCAGCAGCACATCTCCGGCCGTACCGGGAGAAAGCAGGATATCATCGGCTTGCAGTTTGCTCGGATCATTCGACACCAGATATTCCGATTTCGAAGCTTTCAGTTGGAATCGCCCGCCGAGCGCGCGTGCGCGTCGACGCAGGTCGTTCAAATCCAGCTCGGTGTCGTTGTGGAAAATAATTTTGTCTTCCAGTGTCGTGTCGACCTGAGTGCCGGCTTTGAGGCGCACTCCCTTGAGCTCTGCATCGATATCGCGCAATGCCTTGACTCGTACTTTGAGTCCGAAGGTGACTCGCAGCGCGCTTTCACGCGTTCGTGAACGCTCCAACTGCACTTGCTCCGCGTCCTTAGTTACGCGGATAAAGATTTCGGGAAGCGAAACGTTCTTTTTGGCATTGAAATATTGCGCGACCTCCTGATAGCTGAGCACCTGGTCGCCGATCAAAATTCGTTGACCGGGGTAAATTCGACAGAACCCGCCACGCACCAAAGGTCTCCCGCGCACGGAGACGTTTTGGCCACTGTAGTTTTTCAACAGAATCAGGTCGTGATACCGGAAGGCCATCAGCCGATCTGTTTCGGCGAGATTCTTGAGGATGATGTCCGCCTTGCCGTCCCCCCCGAACGAGAGCGATTCCAGTGGCGACGCGCCATGCTGGTAAATCGACGGGTCAGATTCTTCTGAGGCGTTGAGTTGATAAACGATATCGATCGCTTGCGCAGCCATGCCCATCTGCGACATGAACGAATAGAACGCGACGACCTGTTCCTGCTTCAAACCCGCTTGCGAGATGAGATCATACAGTTGCACCCCGAGCATGATCTTGCGTTCAGTGCTCAATTGCGCGCCGAGTTTTTGCGCCATCGCCGCGAGGTCCTGCTGCTCGTAAAGCGCCTGGCGAAACAACTGTCGCAGCTCGGAGTAAACCGCTTCCGGATAGTCGTACCGCAGAAAGCCGAGGCTCGAGTCGATCTCTTCCTCCATGATGACGCCGTCGGCTTTGGTGAAACTCGCCAGCACCTGAATCAACAACGGCAGGAGGTTCGGCCCTTCCGAGACACTGCGCGGCTTGCGCAACGCCCGACGCACCAGCCGACGGCCAGTTCGTCGCACCCGATACGCCAGCGGGATTACCCGCTGCATCGTGCGGTCGATCTTATCGGCCATTGTTGAAACCAGCTCTGTCATGGTGATTTTCGGATGCGAATCCTACGCGAAGGCGCGAAGAGACGCAATGCAGTGCGACCCCGATTAGTGAGCGTACGCTGCGCGAATCATTCGGTCGATCATCCTCTGAGCACAGCCGCCTTCGCCAAGGCTGCGGCGGACGAGTCGGATGCTACCGCATTACCGATTAGAGACTTTACAACACCTGATCCCACTTGCTCTGGTCTTTGAGCATGATCTCCCGGAGGAGACGAAAGGGTGGCATCCCGTGGTTGAGCAATTCGTTATGGAATTTTTGCAGTGAGAATTCGTTGCCCTGTTGCGCCTTGTAGTCGTCACGCAATTTCAGGATCTGCAATTTGCCAAGGGTGTAATTCAGATAACCCGGGTCAAACGTGGCGCGCATGGCTTCCTGCCGGGCCGGCTTCTGTTCGTAGTAACAATTTCCCTGAAAAAATTTCGTCGCTTCGTCAATCGACATGTTTTGCGTGTGAACTTTGATGGACACACATAGCCGGCAAAGACGCAGCAGCGCTTCGTCAGCCTGCGCCATGCGATATTTTGCGGCGCGCTTCACATCGTCTTCGCTTGGACTAGAGTTGGACGGACCTCCGAATCCTTCGTCGATCATCATTTTTTCGCAGTAATGCGCCCAGCCTTCGATGAAGGCGTAGCTGCCGAAAATTTTTTCTACTTTACTGGCAGGCGACGCAGTCAGATGAAGGTATTGCACGTAATGTCCGGGATAGACCTCATGAATCGACACAACGTCGGAGGTGTAATAATTGAACGCGGTGAGCCATTCCCGCTTCTCTTGCTCCGGCCACTCCTCCTCGGTCGGTGTGACGTAGTAATAAGCCTCCGTGGCGCGCTTCTCGAACGGACCTGGAGTATCCATCGAGGCGAAGGACGTGGCGCGCAGATATTGCGGGGTCTCTTTTACTTTCGCGCGAATCTCCGATGGAATTCCGACCAACCGACGGCTCACAACGTATTTGCGAAGCTTGTCCAACTCTTTGGAAATGTCCGGGATCAATTTGTCCGAAGCTGGATGCTCGCTCTGGATTTGCTTGAAAACCTCAATCGCAGGTTTGTTCGAGTCGATCTTTTTCGCCGCCTGGGCGAATGCTTCCTGTTCGGCTTTTAACTGCTCTATGCCGATGTCGAGGAGTTTTTGTGGCGGAAGATTGACCAGCTCCGTCTGCGCCAAAAAGCGTGCGAACTTTTCTTCCCCGAGGGCGAAATCAAGTGTGGCTTTGGGAAGTTTCTCTCGTTCCAACCACGTTGCGTAATCACTGAGCGCATTGGAGGCTTTGCGATTGGCTGCCTGAAATGCAACGCGCAGCTGCTCGTCTTTGATGCCGCTCACAGCGGCAACGAGATCTTTTTTCAGAAAATCGGCTGAACCTCTTGCGATTTGGATTGCAAGCTCCACAAATGGCTTTGGAAGCTTTTCATCAAGGTTTGTTCGCGCCGCGATCAGGATGTTTGGGATTTGTGATTCTATGGCGACGAGGCTGCGAACGCGGTCCTCAAGCGGCGCAAAATTCCTTTTGATATAGACGTTCACGTCACCCGCACGCGCATAGACCATCGGGTTTCGCTCGAACACCGACATGTCCTGCATTTCAAACAGCTCGCGCTTTACCGCTACCTGCAGAATTCGGAGGTCGATGGATTGCCGCGGACTCAGTTTGGCTGGATCAAACTTCGCCAGCCGATCATCGAATCGCCGGAGCCGGGAGAGTTCGGCGTCGAGCGCGAGGCGGCTGTAATCGTTGATTTTGCCATCGTACTCGTGAAAACCGAGAGCGGTTCCCTGGAGCGGGTGAGCGGCTAGATACGTCTTCACGTATTCTTCGGCTACCGCTTCGTATTCCGCGTCCTGCGTTTGCGCGGCGAAAACCGCGCTGGCAAGCGAAAGCGCCAGCAGAATTATGGCAAGGCGGAAAGGTTTCCAAGCAGCGCTCTCATGAACACCGGGCTTCAGCCCGGGGGAACCACACGACGGCGAATGAAGCCGTTTTAACGGTTTGTAGTCCGCAGGAAAGCCGTTGAAAGGGCCGGTGCTTGCTGGCCGTTGTTGTACACCCAGCTGAAGCCGGGTGTTAATGAGATTACAAATGGAGTCCCTCATCCTGCAAGTTGTAACTACAGACAACGCCGCGTGTTGGGCGTTGCCAAAATTTCCTCATGAGCGATTGTCACGTCGTTCTCGGAGCTTGGGTAAAACATGAGGCGGGTTGTGATCATTCCATTGCTGGTTTGCGTCCTGTTCGGCGCTATCCCCGGCGCTCTTGCGCAGGAGGTGCAGCCGCCAAAGACCGGAGAGGATAACGGCTACTCGCAGATTGCCATTTTCGCAAAAGCTCTGGAGCTGGTCCGGCAGGATTACGTGGACGAGAACAAGACCAGCTATCACGATCTCGTCACCGCTGCAATGAAGGGAATGCTTTCGTCACTGGACCCGCACAGCCAGTTCATGGACCCCAATGATTTTCGAGACATGCAGGATGACACGCGCAGCCGCTTCAACGGTCTCGGCATCGAGGTCTCCATGAAAAATGGCCTGCCTACGGTTGTCACGGCAATGGAGGACACGCCTGCCGCGAAGGCGGGAATTCTTTCCGGCGACCAAATCTTGCGGATCAATGGCATGTCGACCGAGAGAATGGATCTCCAGGACGCGATCAATGTTCTGCGAGGGCCCGCAGGCGCAAAAGTCGGTCTGACGCTGTTGCGGCCGTCAACGAAGGAAATCAAGGAGTACACGCTCCAACGCGTAGAAATAAAAATCCAAAGTGTTAAGGGAGAGAGATTGCTGCCGCCGGAGCTGACCGGCCCATTCAGGATTGGTTACATCCGGCTAATCCAGTTTAACGAACCGACGGCCGATGAATTATCGAAAGCGATCGATGATTTGCAGAAGCAAGGCATGCAGGCGCTGATCCTCGATCTGCGAAATAATCCGGGCGGACTATTGAACAGCGCCGTCGACGTGTGCGGTCAATTTCTGCCGCCCAACACAAAAGTGGTTTCGACGCAGGGCCGAGTTCCTTCTCAACAGCATGATTACTCTACTTCCACCGTAAGTAAGCCACGTCCGAATTTTCCGATGGTGTTGCTTGTCAACGAAGGCAGCGCGAGCGGCGCGGAGATCGTTGCAGGTGCGCTTAAGGATTTGCGTCGGGCGGTCCTTGTTGGTGAAACTACTTTTGGAAAAGGTTCCGTGCAGAACGTGCTGCAATTGCCGGACGGGTCCGCGGTGCGTTTTACCACGGCCAAGTACTACACGCCCAGCAGACAGGTCATTCAAGGTAATGGCGTGACGCCGAATATTCGCGTCGGCATGACGGCCGAACAGGAGCGCGCTCTCTATGGGCTGCGCAATGCAGGAAATATTAAGCCAGACGACGAGACCAACATCATCAAGACCAAGGATCCACAGATGTTGCGCGCCATTGACGCACTCAAAGGTGTAATGATTTACGCACAGCAAAGCGCGCCGAAGGCGGAAGCGGTAAAAAAATAGTATCTTCTGTCATCCGGGCGGAGTCGAGAACGGATGCGGCTGGGGAAGCCGCGACATAGACGGCAAGGCCGAAGGCTGAGCGAGCGGGCAGCGAGCGAATCAAATCTCTGATTTTCTTCTGATGTGCCGCGCGCAGTGTAAGTTCGAGAAATGTCTCGACTTCGCTTGATATGACAGTGCTGGCACTAGAGACCTCCTGTGACGAGACGGCAGTAGCGATCTTGCGCGGAGGCCGTTCCGGCCACGAGTTGCTTGCAAGCGAAGTTGCATCACAGGTCGCTGCCCATGAGAAATATGGCGGGATCGTACCGGAGATCGCGTCGCGCAATCATCTGATCTACGCGCCGCGGCTACTCGATCGCGCTGCGACAGCAGAGAAAACTCGGTTGTCAGAAATCGATGCGTTCGCTGCCACCAGTGGCCCCGGCCTGGCGAGTTCGTTGATGATCGGCGCGTCAATTGCGAAAGGATTGGCAATCGGCTTCGGCAAACGGTACCTGGGTATTAATCATCTCGAAGGACATTTGCTCTCGCCTTTTTTTGGCGTCGAAAAAGACGGCGACAACAACATCAAGCCAAATGTGTCGCTCATCGTTAGCGGCGGACACACGATGCTGGTCGTCGTTCGTGGCCTAACAAATTATCAGCTCATCGGCCACACCGTTGACGATGCTGCGGGCGAAGCATTCGACAAAGTAGCCAAAATGATCGGACTCGGTTACCCAGGCGGCCCAGAAATTGAAAATCATGCGCGCGGCGGCGATACGAAGCGTTTTAATTTTCCCCGCAGTATGCTCGCCTCGGAGAATTTCAGCTTTAGCGGATTAAAGACTGCGGTGCGGTATTTGTTGCCAAAAATTAGGCCGGGCGAGGAATGGCGTCTGACACAGACGCGCTACAATTTGGATGAGCAAACGCTGCGCGATCTTTGCGCATCTTTTCAGCAGGCAATCATTGACGTGCTCGTGACAAAGACAATCGCGGCGGCGCAAAAATATCGTGTGGATCTCGTGACGGTGAGCGGCGGCGTCAGTTGTAATCAGGAATTACGCCGCCAAATGCGCGACGCGAGCAGCCGTAAAGGAATCGAATTCAAAAGCGCCGAGCCGTGGCTGTGCACCGATAATGCCGCCATGATCGCATTTGCCGCGCTGTTGCGATTGCGCGCTGGATTTGAATCGCAAGTGACAGCGGAGATTGATCCGAATTTGGCGCTCGTGTGAAAACGGTAGGATACAGAGGCCCTGCAAGGTCAGTACTCGCGTTCAAGCAGGTAATTTGCGAGCGCATGCAGAGCTTCACCGTTGCGATTACTGAAAATCGACAAGGCATTTTGCGCTTCACGCGTGAGCCGCCTGGCTTCGGCGCGTGATTTCTGCAGGCCAATTACAGCGGGATACGTCGCTTTCTTTGCCGCCACATCTTTGCCGGCGCTTTTGCCTAGGATCTCCGAGGTCTGTGTTACATCGAGAATGTCGTCGATGATTTGGAAAGCGAGTCCCAGCCGTTGCCCGAACCGTGTGATCGCGGAAAGTCTTCTAGCATCCGCATTGGCGCTCATCGCGCCCAGACGCACTGAGCTTCTCAAAATCGCAGCGGTCTTATTCTCGTGAATGAACTGCAGCTCGCGGCGTTGGACGTTTTTGCCTTCGGCTTCGAGATCTGCCACCTGACCGGCGATCAGTTTTTGGCTGCCTGCCGCGACAGCAATCTCGCGCAACAGCGTTGACACATCGTAACGCCGACTTGGCTTCGCGCGTGAAACGATTTCGAACGCGATGGTTAATAGAGCGTCACCCGCGAGAACCGCGATGCCTTCGCCGAAAACCTTGTGACAGGTAGGACGACCGCGTCGGAAATCATCGTTATCCATGCTCGGAAGATCATCGTGCACGAGCGAGTAGGTATGAATGCATTCAAGCGCGCACGCGAGTGGAAGGGCATCGTCGATTTTGCCGCGACACGCTTCAGCCGCCGCCAGGCACAGAATCGGCCGCAAACGTTTGCCGCCGGCAAACAAACTGTAGCGCATCGCGCGGTGAAGCGTCGTGGGCTTCCTATTCGCCTTCGGCAAATAGCGGTCCAGAGCGCGATCGATCCGCTTCTGGCGAGTGACGAGATAGTTTTCGAGATTCACGTGACAAAACGGCTGCTGAATTGCTCCATTCTTAATACTCGATAATGCAACCCCGCCGCAGAGTGTCCAGCAGCATCAGAATCAACGTAGTTCATTGTTAACCGCAATGTGGTGATCGCGGCCTAAGTTTCTTCGGAGTGGCGTGTCTTCCTCCTTGGAGGAATGGACATGAATCCCGCATTCGTTTACCGACAGCACGGCCGATGCATCTTTTGGATTGCATTTATGACCGCGCTTGCGATTCACCTCGGCGCGGTTGCGCTCGCGAAAACCAAATCACCGCCGGCTACGCTAGAAGATTTCAACCCGCGTGATGTCGAGCTTGTTGATACTGCCGAACCGGAGCCTGCGTTGTTGGAAGAATCGGCCACGCCTCCGCCGTTAGAGCGGATTCACCCGGATCAGCACATTTTTCGGAGGAGAATCTCACGCCTCCACCAGTTCGCGCGCGGTCCACACGCAAATGCCGACTGCCGCGGGAGAGGCATCTGAACCGCTGTTGACGGCAAAGCTGCAACTCAAGACACGAGGCAATGATGCGGCAGTCGGATTCATCCAGTGCACTTTGAGCGATACAGGATTTGATTTCACAGCAGCCCCTAGCGACTTAAAATTTGCAGCAGCCGTCGCTGAATTCGGAATGATCCTGCGCGATTCTGAATACAAGGGGAACGGATCGCTCCAACAAGTGATCGAATGGGCGCAACAAGGAGCAGGCGCAAATATGAATGGCTACCGCGCAGGCTTCATCGAACTCGTGCGCAAGGCGCAGGCGCTCAAAAAGAGTTAAATATTTTCAGCTGTTTCTGCAGTGGCGATGGGCTTGGTGCGCATTGCGAGGAAGGCACCGATAAGTAGAATGCCGGCGCTCCAAAGCTGGGCGTGTGTGAGTCGTTCGCCATAGAGCCAGGCAGACAGCGCCATCGCGATCGCTGGACAGAGGAGTTGGAGACTTTGAGATAGCGCGACTCCGATTTCACGGATCGCCACGTAATACAAAACGTGGGCGAGCGTAATACAGGTTACGGCCGAGACGATCAGAACCAGGTTTGCTTGCACGCCGGCCTGAAAGGGAGTTCCGATTTTGCCGAAGGCAAGGGTGAGCGGAAACAGCAGTGCCGAAGTAATGAAACTGACGACGCCGAAGCTGCGGATCGATCCAAGCTCAGCTGACGGGCGTTTGATCAGAACTCCGTAAAGCGCCCAGCAGAATGTGGCCGTAAAGGCAATGAACAGTCCGGGCAACGCGATGTGGTGGTCATGCGAGTTCGCACCCGCCTGAAACCAGATCACGCCGAATGCGCCGATTAATCCGAGTAAGGTGCCAAGCTGGAATTGCCATTGCCGGATGACGACGCGTTCCTCTGGAAAGAATGCCAGCGCCAGAAGGGCAGTGAAAATGACCGAAGCCCGAGTGAAAATCGTATAGACACCCGGCCCGATATAGAAAAGCGCCATCACCTGGGTGACTTGATGGACCACATTTGGCAAGCATGGCAGCAAACATAGTTTCACCGCATGCATATCGATGCGTGGTCCGCCTCGACGAATTTGATAAAGTAACAAGGGCGCAATTGCGATGCATGCGACCGAGTAGCGGTAGAAATTTTGTGCCCACGGATCGTAATACCGATTTAGGTAAAACATGAAAAGCGACGGCACGGACCAGATGAACACCGTGGCAAAAACCGCGGAGTACCCTTTCGAGAGATTGGCACTCCGTAGCGACGCGGCGTCGCTGCGCGCGGGCGACGTTTTGTAGTTCATATCAAGCCTGGTCCGGATATGCTCAACAGCTGTAGCGCGCGCTGTCCTCAGCGCATCGGATACGCGTGCTGCGCGCAAGGCGCTGGTCCGCTGAGACAGCGGATACTACAGCATCTCCGAAGCGCGCACCTAAACTTTGGGACGGCCTCTTGCACAAATTTTCTCGCCTGTGAGCGGTAAATCGCGCAAAACGTAGTCCAGAAGGAGAAATACATATGTTGAACAAGCAACTACTCACTGTCGCCGTCGTATCGATTCTTTGTTGTGCGGCTGTTCAGGTCGACGGAGCGAAACCGGCCAAAGGCGGCGGCGGAAATCATATCCAACGCGGCATCCAACTCGCCCAGGAAAAGCATTTTGACGCCGCTGCTGACGAATTCGGCAAGGCGATCAAAGACAATCCGAACGATGCGCGCGGATACGCAAATCGCGGCACCGCCTATCGGCAGGGAGCACGAACTGCCCTCGCGGCGGGAGATTCCGAGGGAGCCTCCACCAGGTATCAAGCCGCGTTGGCGGATTTTGCAAAATACATCGAGCTGGCGCCGAAGGATGCCTCCGGTTACGAGGAACACGGTCAGACCTTATCCGAACTTAAACAGTACGACGCTGCTCTTGCTGATTTCAACAAGGCGTTGGAACTCAAGCCGGATGACCTCGATGCAGTTAAATTCCGTGGCTTCGCTGAGATCGGACTCAACCAGTGGGATAAAGCGGTCGCCGATTTTTCGGCTGTGATTCAAAAGAAACCGGACGATCTGCAGAGTTATGATCGGCGCGCATTGGCATATCGAAGTTCGAAGAACTATGACGCCGCCATCGCCGATTACACATTTCTGATCACGAAAAATCCGAACGACATGGAAGCGACGACGAAGCGTGGCTACACCTACAGCCTGGCGCAGCAGTACGAAAACGCGATCGCGGATTACCAAGCCGTGCTCAAGGTCAATCCGCAGGACAACGACACGTTCCAGCGCCTGCAATATGCGCAGTCGATGCTGGCGGCTAAGAACGCGTCTCCCTCGCCCACGCCGCCGATTGCCAGCCCAACGCCTGAAGAAAAACGGCTGATGGATAAAATCAGTCCACTGTATATCGGAATTGGTGTCGTCGCTCTGCTCATAATTGCTGTGATCGTACGTCTGCTTACGCGCGGAAAAGCAGAGCCCAGCAGCCATCGAATTCGTTAACGCACGCGTCCAAAATTTCTTTGACACCACGGTGGGCGTGGTTAGTTTGCGGACGCTTTTTGCCGGACGAGGCGATCCCACGGTCCTTCAAATGCAAGTTTGACGCGACTCTGGGATTTTTGACTCTCTGGCGGAAGGCACGGCCGGTTCGCCGCCCGGGTTTCAGAGGGAGCCGCTGGGTTGGCGACGAGCAGCCCATGTAGCTCAGTTGGCAGAGCACGTCCTTGGTAAGGACGAGGTCACCGGTTCGATCCCGGTCATGGGCTCAGTTGAGCTGGCGACCGGCAAGGAAAATCCAAATTAAAAAGGTAAAAAGAAAACGATATGGCTAAAGAAGCTTTTAAACGCGACAAGCCGCACGTAAACGTCGGCACGATCGGTCATGTTGACCACGGCAAAACCACGCTCACGGCAGCAATCACCAAGGTGCTCAGCAAAAAGGGCATGGCCGAAGTGCGCGAATACGACTCGATCGATAATGCGCCGGAGGAAAAAGAGCGTGGAATCACCATCAACACGGCGCACGTGGAGTATTCCAGCGAAAAGCGCCACTATGCCCACGTCGATTGTCCTGGTCACGCCGATTATGTGAAGAACATGATTACCGGCGCGGCTCAGATGGACGGCGCCATTCTGGTTGTCTCCGCTGCTGACGGCCCGATGCCGCAGACACGTGAACACATCCTGCTGGCGCGGCAGGTGGGCGTGCCTTCCATCGTCGTTTTCCTCAACAAGGTCGACATGGTGGACGATGCCGAGCTTCTCGATCTCGTCGAGATGGAAGTGCGCGATCTGTTGACGCAGTACGAATTTCCGGGCGACAAAATTCCGATCGTCAGGGGCAGCGCGCTTAAGGCGCTCAACGGCGACGCCGACTCGGAGAAGCAGGTGCTCGCGCTTGTCGAGGCGGTCGATGATTACGTGCCTGTGCCGGATCGGCCGATTGATCAGCCGTTTCTGATGCCGATCGAAGACGTGTTCAACATTGAAGGCCGCGGCACCGTCGCGACCGGTCGCGTCGAGCGAGGGATTCTCAAGAAAATGGGCGAAGTCGAGCTCGTTGGCGTTCGTCCAACGGCGAAGACCGTCGCCACGGACATCGAGATGTTCCGCAAGCTCCTCGATGAAGCGCGCGCCGGCGATAATGTCGGTGTGCTGTTGCGCGGTCTCAAGAAGGAAGAGGTCGAGCGCGGACAGGTAATCGCCAAGCCCGGCTCCATTACGCCGCACAAGAAATTCAAAGCGGAAGTTTATGTCCTGAGCAAGGAGGAAGGCGGACGTCACACCCCGTTCTTCACCAATTACCGGCCGCAGTTTTATTTCCGGACGACGGATGTCACCGGCACGGTTAAACTGCCTGATGGCGTGGAAATGGTCATGCCCGGCGACAACATCTCGATCGAGGTCGAGCTGGGCACGCCGATAGCCATGGAGAAGACCATTCGATTCGCAATTCGCGAAGGCGGCAAAACCGTCGGCGCGGGTCGCGTGGGCGAGATTCTGGATTAAACTCTTCCTCTACCTCTTTTTCGGCTGCTAATGTTGAGCGGATGGGGAAAGAGGAGGTTAAGAGTAAGCGGAAGAGGAAGATTAAATACGCCAGTAGCTCAATTGGTAGAGTAGCGGTCTCCAAAACCGTCGGTTGGGGGTTCGAGTCCCTCCTGGCGTGTGGCTAACGAATCACGTGGCGAAGCAATGATGACAAAAGTCAAAAACTTCTTCAGCGAGGTGAAAGTCGAGCTGCAGAAATGCTCGTGGCCATGGGACCCGAAGGAAAAAGGATTCCGCCGCTACAAGGAACTGGTGGACTCGACCATCGTGGTCGTGGTCGCGATGCTGTTGCTCGGTGGCTACGTAGCGTTGTTCGATTTTATCTTGGTGAACGTTGTGCACTTCTTCACCCGATTGCACTGATTTATGAGACAAACACTCGCAGGGAAAATGGCAGGAACGGACCGCTTCGGCGCGCGCCGCGATTGCCTCCCACGAAATTGAAGTATGGGACAAACGCTCGCAGCGAAAGATCAATGGTATGTCGTGCATGTGCTTTCCGGTCAGGAAAACAAAGTGCGCGAGAACATTTTGAAACGCGTTAAAACCGAAGAGATGAGCGACGTCGTTTACGATGTACTGCTTCCGACCGAGCGCGTCTCGGAAATCAAAAAAGGCAAGAAGACTGAAACTACGCGAAAATTTTTTCCGGGTTATTTGATCGTTAATATGCATCTGCTCGACGAAAACAATCAGCTGGTCGGGCGCACCTGGTATTTCATCCGCAACACATCCGGCGTGATCGGGTTTGCCGGGACCAAGGACAAACCCATCCCGATGCGGCAAACGGAAGTGGAAAGCATGCTCGCGCAGATGAAGGAGCGCGAGGAGAAGGTGAAACCAAAAGTCAGCTTCGAGGTTGGCGAAAGCGTGAAGGTCGCCGACGGTCCGTTCCAAAATCAGACCGGTATCGTTGAAGAGATCGATCCTGAGCGTGGCAAGCTGCGTGTTTCCGTCACCATTTTCGGTCGAGCCACGCCGGTGGAACTGGAATACTGGCAGGTCGAACGTGGATAATCATCAAAGATTGTCATTCCGAGCGAAGTCGAGGAATCTCTGAATTTAACCTACACGGACAATGGCCAAAGAAGTCATAGCACACATCAAACTCCAAATTCCGGCAGGACAAGCTAACCCCGCGCCTCCGGTTGGCACTGCTCTCGGCCCGCGCGGCGTCAATATCATGGCATTCTGCAAAGAATTTAATGCCGCGACACAGAAACAAGCCGGCGATATTCTCCCAGTCGTCATTACTGTTTTTAAGGATAAATCGTTCACCTTCATCACCAAGAGCCCGCCGGCCGCTGTTCTGCTCAAGAAAGCCGCAAACATCGCTGCCGGTTCGAAGGAGCCGAACAAGACCAAAGTCGGAAAGGTCACTCGCAAACAAGTGATGGAAATCGTCAACACCAAGCGCAAAGACCTGAACGCGCAGGACGACGAAGCCGCTTTCCGCATTATCGCCGGCACAGCCCGCCAAATGGGCCTCGAGGTCGTCGATTAGGCTTTATTATCGGTGTCGTCGGCGCAGCGATCTACAATTTAGTCGCCAAATGGTTAGGGCGGATTGCAAGTCGAAGTTGAATAGGAATTCGATCCTGGCGTCATTTCTTCCACGCGTCTTCTGCTCCCCAATACTCCCATTGCTGCAACGCAATCGGTACGTTGCCGTTTTTCCAAACGAAATCGTGGAACGCGCGGAGATTGAATTTGTCGCCTTGCTGCATGCGCGCGTCGGCGAGAAATTTCAGGATTTGTAATTTCCCGATCTGATAGGTCATAGCTCCGCCGGGGCTGGTGGAGAATGCGATCGCTTCCTGCCGCGCGGTCTGTTCATCCATCGGGACTTTCTCCTGGAGATATTTCGCAGCTTGCTCGAGCGTGAATTCGCCGAGCGCGAGTTTCA
>JBBQRI010000035.1:0-16164 GCA_038214915.1 Chthoniobacterales bacterium | reverse complement strand
GACAACGGTAACTCCCAACAGGAAATCGAGCGCGAAAAAGGATGGAAAACGTAGAGCGGCTGTGACAATTGCGCCGGCTCTAAGCAGAACCCACGGTAGCGCGAAGAGAAAAACTACGGTACCAAAGTTAAGGCTCTTACTTGCAACTGTTATCCAGACGATCAGGAAAATGGATATAAGAAGGCAAGCCAGTAACCCGTAGCTGTCGAAGCCGCGTGCGGGTTGCTGCTTTTGCTCGTCCGTGCTCGCCAGTTGCTCGATATGACTCATCGCGCCCGCTTAAGCATCGCCTGTTTAGCAGCGAAACGCCCGCACGGCGTCGATTACCTGGCTCTGCTCCGAACTGCTCATTCCGGTGAAAAACGGAAAGCGCAAGAGCCGATCGGATAGGTTTTCGGTGACGGGGCAAGCGCCCTGGTGTCCACCAAAACGGAGGCCCATTGGCGACAAATGCAGCGGCAGATAATGAAAGACAGCTAGGGTCCCAAAGCCTACGAGATGTGAGATCAAAGCCTGCCTTGTCTCAAAGGAGGGCATGATCACATGGAACATGTGGTAAGTCTGTTCGCATTCGGGTGGGACAATCGGGAGCCGGACGCCGTTTGCTTCGGCCCAGGAAGCCAGCTCCCGCGCGTAGGTTTCCCAGATTTGTTGTCGGCTCGACTGAATCTGATCGCGGTGTTCAAGTTGTGCGCGGAGGAACGCGGCCAGCATGTCCGAGGGCAGATAGCTCGACCCGATGTCTACCCACGTGTACTTGTCCACCTCGCCGCGGAAAAATCGGCTGCGATCGGTTCCTTTTTCCCGAAGAATTTCGGCGCGCTCGTTAAACTGCGCATCATTGATCAGCAGCGCACCGCCTTCTCCGCACGAGAAATTCTTGGTCTCGTGAAAGCTTAGAGTAGCCAGCTCCCCGAAGGTACCAAGGTACCGCCCGCGGTATTTTCCATAAAGGCCATGTGCGTTATCTTCGACCACGGCGACCGCATGCCGGCGCGCGATCGGCATTACGGTGTCCATTTCGCACCCGACGCCAGCGTAATGCACCAGAAAAATGGCCTTCGTGCGTTCGGTGATGCGTTGGTCGATTTGGGTCTCATCAATGTTGAGCGTGTCCGCGCGAACATCCACAAAGACAGGTCTGGCACCGCGCAAGACAAACGCATTCAGCGCAGAAGGAAAAGTGAAGGCGGGAACAATTACTTCGTCTCCAGGTCCGAGGTTCAGGAGGAGCGCAGCCATTTCCAAAGCGTGCGTGCACGACGTCGTAAGAAGCGCCTTTTGAACGCCAAGGGAACGCTCCAGAAGGCGGTGGCACTCTGCGGTGAAGGGGCCGTCACCGGAAAACTTCGGCGTCGCGATCGCGGTCCGGACGTAATCAAGTTCATCGCCGGTCGCGAACGGCCGATTAAAAGGAATGCGGATCACAACGAGCTCAACCGTGTCGAGGGATCAACAAAAGCCATTCTCCTGTTTGGAAAAACACCTTTTTCCTTATGATTAGCCGTAAAATATTGGATCGCAAAGCCTCACTTTTCGCATTCAAGAACGACAGTTACGTACGGTATGCGCATTGGCTTGGGGTCTACCCATGCGTGCACGGCGTTAAAAACTTTCGCCGCAAGCTGACGGTATTGTTGCTCGGAGCGAATATTCCGGCCGCGGTCGCTCGACATGATGTACTTGGAGATCGCTCCCTGTTTTGGGATCCAACATGCCTCATGACACACAAATCGGCCTGTCGCCTTTAAGGCATCATAGGCGAAACGGATACAATTGGCAGCATCTTCATCGTCGAGATGATGCAAAACGCCGATTGCCATCACAATGTCGGCGCCCCTAAATCGCGAATCCCCGCGAACCGACTGCGGATCGCCGACAACGAAAGTCCCTCTCGTGCCATAGGTCCGCCGTGCATGGGCAATGTAGTCCGGATTGATGTCGAGCCCTATATACTCTACGTCGGGGAGCCAATGTAACACTGGTGCCGAACCGCACCCGATATCGATAATCTTATCACCAGCTTTGGTCCGAACGTGATTCTCAATGAGCCTGCGACGCGCCGCAGTTGCCCCAACAGCAGCTTGGAATGCGTTGTAGACAAACGGAACTTTCAACCAGCGCAATAATCCGGAGTCACTTTCCATGTGCCATTCACGCGTGGAGCCATTTGTGAAACGAATGTCGTACGCCAGCAATCTTCCAACCCAGCTTCAGCATTGCCCGATGAACTGGATAGTGGCTAACATGCGCCGGTCCGTCGACGTGATTCGCGAACTTTTGCGCGATTCGCATTCCTTCGAACGTGAGGAGGGTATAAAGGCCGCGCCCGAAAAAGTCTGGGTGAATTCCTGCAAGCGTAGAATGCGCGATGTCGAACGAATGTTTCACTTCCAGTGCAGATGCCCTTCTCCATGTTAAGTAACCCGCGATTTTATCATCAATCTCGGCGATTAGAATCCAATCCGCTGCGCCGGCAAAGGAGGAGCGGACCCATTCCTGATAGACGTTTGAACCGATGCCAGGCGGCATCTTGGGATCTGCGTTATATCTACCGAAATGGTTGGCGAACGCTTTTTCAGTAAGCGCAAGCAGTTGAGACAAGTCCTTCGAACTCGCCAAACGGACACGCAATCCGTCGAGCTTCTGCGGCGGGTTGATTGAGTCAAATGGCATGCGCGAAAAATCAAACAGAAAATCGAGGAGCGTGTCCATGAGCAGGAATCCATGCCGCTCCAGCGCATGAATCGCCGCAAATTGAAGGGGCTGAACTTTGCACGTCAGAAGATGGACGCGACGACTGGCTGCGTGCCGTAGCGCTTCGTCAAGCAGTTGATCGAGCACACGTGAATCGTCCGCGCCTGTCCCCACGAGGTATTTTATGACGGCTACAGGTTCTCCGACGACTTTCGTGTCCCACGGCGAATCAATGTAAAGCACAAGACCATTGATGTGGTTATTGGCGAACGATACAAAAGCGACCGAGTATTCATTCGTCAGTTCCTGGGCGATGTCGTCCAGCCAATAGCCTTCGATCTGATCACGCTTCAGATACGACAAATGAGGCATGGGCTTGTGCGTGAAGCGCGGCAGCGCCTCCTTCAATTCATCAACGCCCGTTACATCGAATCGCACGATCATCGGGCGATCATCGCAAGCTTTTTGGTTCGCCGCTAACGCTTCGAACAACGTAAACGGGACGGTTCATCGTCCGAAAATGCATGCGGGCCAGGTATTCGCCTATCACGCCGAGGGCGAAAAGCTGTGCTCCTGAAAAGATTGCAATTATGGAAGCCAAAAATGGAAATCCGGGCACGCTGCCTTCCACGCAATAGCGGATGAAGACGTAAAGGAAGACTACAAACCCGAATAATGTGCAGCCAAATCCAATCAGGCTGGCGAGCTGCAATGGCGCCGTGCTGAAACCGGTCATCATATCAAGTGCGTGGCGAACCAGCTTTGTAAAAGTGTAAGTCGAAGAGCCCGAATACCGCGGCTGGAAAACGACTGGTATCGCGGCGAAGCGCGTTGTCGCCCATGTCAGCAACACGTCGATGGAAACAAACGGGGTTTGATAGTCTGCGAATGCCTCGCGCAATTGCGTACGGAAAACGCGGAACGCACTCACGTTCCGGGCAAGATTCATTCCGATGGCGCTCCCCAGCGCGAGCCGCGTAATGCGGGAAGCAAGAGCGCGCATAAACCCGTGCCGTTCCGCTTCCGGCGCGCCGTAAACAACGTCGAATCCCTGTTCCAGTTGCTCGAGCAGTCGCGGGATTTCTTCTGGCGGATGCTGGAGATCGTCATCCATTGTCACGATTACGTCGTATTTCGCCGCGCGAATCCCGCAGAGCAGAGCGTTATGCTGGCCATAGTTGCGCATCAGATTCAACCCGCGCACCGTCGCAAAACGCGACGATAATTCTGAGATGATCTCCCAACTTCGATCTCGGCTACCGTCATTGACGAGTATGATCTCATACTCTGTTGCGATCTGCGGTAATACTTCGCTCAGGCGTCGGCACAATTCAGCGATAGAAGCCGCGCCATTGTAAACTGGCGTGACGACTGAAATAGAATGCCGGCCGGAATGCATGTTCAGAAAGCCTCCGAAGCTATGAGACAAGGCGGATGTCGTCAAAGAGACGCTGACTTGGAATTTAGCCTTGCGTCCCAGTTTGCGAAATGACCTAGTCTCTTCCTACCCAACTGCGTGCAGGCTTAATTCAGACATGCAAATTGTTTTCGGCGCGTGCCTGTTTGTTATTGCGGTGATTTTCTTGGCATACGTGCCAGGCAAACTGCTGCTGATTGCGCTTAAGCGGATATTAACCCCGCTGGAAGACGTGACTTTGTCCTGTGTTCTGGGCTTGGTGGTAAGCGGCCTTGTTTACTGGTTGATGACGTTTGCTCACCAAGCAAGTTTCTACCTCTTGTGGCCGCTGACCGCTGCCGGCGTTTATGTTTGGCTCTACGGTAGCAAACGCAAATCGCTTTTAAACAATTCAGCAAGGCTTGAACCGCTTTCCCAGGGAAGGGGGACGCAATCGCGCGACAGATCCACAATTGTTTTAGCCGGAGTTCTGGTGCTTGGAATCATCGCGTTAGCAGTTTTGCCCCTCTATTATACCAATTTCACGTCGCAGCCGGATGGCACGATGCGCGTCTATCCGGTATCTGATGTGCTGTTTCATATTGCGATCGCTAACGAATTGACGCACACCGTACCGCCACAAGCGCCGGTCTTTGCCGGTCACCCGCTCTCATATCATTACGGGATGGATCTTGCGGTTGCGATGTTCGCCAGGGCAACTGGCTTGAATGTGCGTGATCTTACTGTGCGTTTCGTGCCGACTTTATTCGTCAGTCTATCGATGCTTAGTGTTTTCTGCTTCTCAAGAAAATGGCTGCGGTCGGGATACTTCGGTGCCGTCGTCGTGTTTCTCGTTTTTTTCGGCGCAGACTTTTCGTTTATTCCCGGGTTGCTACTGGGCGAAAAAGGTGACTGGTCTCTCCGTTACTTTAGCGCGCCCGCAGTTGTAACTCTCTTCTTTACCAATCCAATCCTGCCTGGACTAGGCGTTCTCTTCGCCGGATTATTCTGTCTTGATTGTTATGTGCGCGAGCGCAGCAGATCGTGGCTTTTCCTCACTGCGCTGCTGTTTGTCGCGTTGATCGAGGTCAAGATGCTAATGGCAGCGCAGCTCATGTGCAGCCTGGCATTGGCTGCTGTCGTTTATCTCGTCATCTTTTCGAAGGCAGACTTATTCAAAATTGGCGGATGCACTGCTATTGGGGCGGTTCCTTTGGTATCCTGGGTGTTACTCAAAAACAAGAGCAGCGCACATATCGTCACAAAATTCGAGCCATGGCTTTATGTCTCGCATGCGATGCAGACGCTTGGATTGGGCAACTGGTTGAGCGGCCCGCTTGCTTTCGTGTGTGTAGCGCTGCCAATTTACCTTGTGGGTTGCCTTGGGCTGCGCGTCATTGGCGTTCCCGCAATCCTCACTGCAATATTCCGCCCAAGACCAGGGGGCGCTGTCCGGTTCTTGCTCGGGATTTTTGTGGTGATCGGCGTGGTCATCGCGCTCACGTGCAGCTTTACGCCAGCAGGATGGACCTTTCGATACAACCCAATTAGCAGCACGTTTCTGGTACAGGGCGAGTACGTGGCATGGATTTTTGCAGTTGAGGTTTTTCAAACGTTCTACCAATGGGCTATCAGGCGAGGAATTTATCCTGCACTCGCCGCAGGGGGAATAACGGCTGCTGCGGCAGGGCTCAGCTTACCTGCGACGGTGCAGCACTTCGTAGTTTGGCGCGACCCCGCTCACTTCTTCGGAGCCGGGAAACCTTTTGGCACAGAATTCTTAACTTACGATCTGCAAACGTTGGCGGCCATGGATTTCCTGCAGACGGATGCGCACCCGGGTGATGTGGTATTGCCTGCGGACAATCTGATCGCACCGGTCCTCGCACTCACCAAATGCCGGGTGCCGGTCGGCTATTTTTCTTTTGGTTTGGTTGCACGAAGCGAGTACACACGCAGGGAGACCGCGGAAAAGAAGTTTTGGAACGACTGGCGATTGGGAAAAGTTGAGAACGGCTTATTGCAGGACGCGCATGTGCGATACATCGTCGTTAACAAGCAAACAGAAGGTATCCCTGCAACGATACCGGCCACCCTATCAAACGTGTTTGAAAATTCCGAATTCGCGGTATTTAAGGTTGACCCGCAGCGCCTGAGCGAAACAGTTCCCCAAACCCCATAGTTTCAAACCGCGCGCTCGAAGATTGCGCGAGGATTCCTCTTATATGGCAGGCATCGTCATCAAACCGCGTGCGCGAATTTTGCATGGACACGACTGGGTGTTTTTCAGCGAAGTGCTCAAGGTTTTCGGAAATCCCGCGGATGGCGATGTGATTTCGCTCAAGGACGGCAAAGATCATTTGATTGGGAGCGCCATTTACAATTCGAAATCGCAAATTGTTGCGCGCCGTTTCTCACGACGAAGGCAGGACCTTGATCAGGATTTTTTCCTGCGCCGCATCGAGCAGGCTTCCGAATACCGGGACCGGCGAAACTTCGATGCAAAGCTGCGCCGCGTGGTGTGGAGCGAAAGCGACGGTCTTCCGGGCGTGATCATCGATCGTTACGGCAACGATTTCGTCCTGCAAACGCTCACGCTGGCGATGGACATGCGAAAGGATTTGATTACCGCTGCAATGGCCGATCTCTTCGGCGACATCGTTATTGTCGAGCGAAACGACGCGCCGGTTCGCAAGGCGGAGGGATTGGAATTACGCAGCGGGGTTCTGCGCGGAACTTCATCGCAAATCACGATCGAAATCGAGGGCGCAAAACTCGAAGTCGATTTTTTGCGCGGACATAAGACCGGTTTGTATCTCGATCAAAAGCACAATTACGGAATCGTCTCGCATTACGCTCGCGACCGGCGTGTCCTGGATTGCTTCACAAATCAAGGCGCATTTGCGTTGACCTGTGCGCGCGCAGGCGCAACGGAAGTAACCGGTATCGAAGAAAATTCGGAGAACATTTCCGCCGCGAAACGAAACGCTGCCCGCAATGAGCTAGAGATCGAGTGGGTGCAGCAGGATGTATTTCAATTCCTGCGCGGCGCCGAAAAAGCAGGCGCACAGTATGATTTGATCGTGCTCGACCCGCCCTCGTTCACGAGGACGAAGAGCGGCGTGCGCGACGCATTACGCGGCTATCGAGAACTGCACATGCGCGCGTTCAAGCTCTTATCGAAAGATGGTTTGCTGGCGACGTTCTCCTGCTCGCATCACGTGAATGATGCGACACTTTTGGAAACAATCTCCGATGCCCTTGTGGACGCGCGTCGCTCCGCGCGCCGTTTGCGCCGGTTCGAGCAGTCGCCGGATCATCCGGTTCTGCCGACCATTCCTGAAACCGAATATTTCAGAGGTTTCCTTCTCGAGATGATGCCCGGGCGCTAACATAACCAGTCTTGCTGTAGCATGCGCTGTCCTCAGCGCAGTGATTGTCCGAAGCGATGTGGGTCCGCTGAGGACAGCGGACACTACAGCCTCTGGGAAAAATTTTTGTGCGCCCTCGGTGAAAATCTCTGGAATTCTCGAAGGAGCCACTTAATATCCGCTACGACGAGCTTGGACGGCTTCGCGAATTGTCATGGCAGAAATCACCCGACCGGTTGAACAAATGCTCGACTTGACCGAGGAAACACCATCTGCCGAGCATCTGGATAATCAGGTGCAAAAAGCGCAGGAGCAACTGCTCCAGCTCAAGCGCCAGCAGGAGCAGATCGAAAAGCAAAAGCGCGAACTCGAAGAGCTAAGCCGCCGCCAGGATGAACTAGAACACGGTCGGGGGGAAATGTCCGACAAACTGACGCGTGCCCTCGTTGTCCTTGAACGCGAAGCGTACAACGCGCAAAGCAGGCTGGAGCAAATCCGCGTGGCCCGCGAAAGTTTCGCTCAACATTTGGAATTGATCGAAGCTATCGATCCGAGGAACTGGAATCCATCGGATTTGCACAAGGAACTGAGCCGCGCGTTAAGCACGGTAGACGACGCCCGTACGGAGTACAACGAACACCGCAGCCGGTTGCAGGCAGCCGGTGGCGGTAATGGCGAGCAGTCGCTGCCGGATACCGCGCCTGGCGTTTACGAAAACACCGAAGGACGCTCATTTTCCGGGTGGTTGCAGATCGGCCTCGCGCTCACTTTGCCGCTGATCGTCTTTGGCGCCATTGCCATCGCCCTTTTTGCTTGGCTGGCCAGCCGGTGATGGGGATGTTTCGGCGTTCGCGCAAACCGGCTCCGCCGCTTCACCGCAAGCAACAAGAGATAGCACAACAAGAGGCGCAGTTGCGGGAGAAGGTCGAAAGCCTGCAGCGCATCGTCACACAATCACGGGCGCCTGCGGAGAACAAATCTTCGCCGCAAGAGCCGGACCGCAGCGCAACAGCCAATGTTGTCGAAAGGCGATTTCACGTCTCAATCGCAATGGAGGCCCCGCAGGTGTTTGACGCTGATCGAAGGGGCCTGCGGCCTCGTGCAATGCGCAAAGAGCGTCGGCAGGGGCGGATCGTTTTTCTGATTCTTTTAGCCGCTTTAGGAGCCGCGGTCATGTTGCTCATCAGCCATTTGCATCCCTGAGCGCCTGATATGGCCGGAACTTCAGATCTCGATGTTGCATATGTTGCCAGGCTGGCACGGATTAATCTGACAGAAGACGAGGCGAAACTTTTCCAGAAACAACTAGATGACGTTCTGAAGTACGTCGAAAAACTTCGCCAGGTCGACGTGACTGGCGTGGACGCAGCCGCGCACGCACTTCCGGTTTTCAACGTGTTTCGCGAGGACGCGTCGCGCGACTGGTTCACAGCGGAGCAGGCACTGAGCAACGCGCCCCGGCAGGCAAACGGCCTTTTTGTTGTTCCGAAAGTGGTGGAATGACCGAGAACGAGTTGGCGGCGCTGAGCATCGCCGATCTGCAATCGCTGTTGCGTCGGCGCGAAGTTTCCCCGCGCGAGGTGATCGATGCATTGCGAAAGCGCATTGAAGCGGTCGATCCAGATATCGGCGCGTATCTTTCGCTCGACATCGACGCTGCGACGAAAGAGGCGGAGCATGCCAATGTCGATCTTCTGCTTGGCGGCATTCCAATTGCGATCAAAGACATCATCAACGTGATGGGTCAGCCGTGCACGTGCGCGTCGAAAATCTTGAACGGCTATCGCGCGCCGTACGACGCCACAGTGATTCTAAAATTGCGCGCAGCGGGCGCGATTCCATTCGGTAAAACCAACCTCGACGAGTTCGCCATGGGCTCGTCCACAGAAAATTCCGCGGTGAAATCGACGCGCAATCCGTGGGACCTGTCGCGTGTGCCGGGAGGATCGAGCGGCGGTTCGGCGGCGGCAGTTGCAGCAGATGAAGCATTGGGCGCGCTCGGGTCCGACACTGGCGGTTCGATTCGGCAACCGGCTGCGCTATGCGGTGTCGTGGGATTAAAACCCAGTTACGGACGGGTTTCGCGATTCGGCCTCGTCGCGTTTGCTTCGTCACTCGACCAAATTGGGCCCGTAACGAAGACCGTCCGCGACGCTGCGCTAATCATGAACGCTATCGGGGGTCATGATCTGCAAGATTCCACCTCCCTCAACGAGCCGGTGCCCGACTATAACGCGAGCCTCGGAAACGATTTGCGCGGTGTCCGATTGGGCGTGCCCAAGGAATACATGATCGAAGGAATTGATCCGCAGGTGCGAGCTGCAATCGATGCTGCGGTGAAACAGCTCAATTCCCTGGGAGCGGAGATTGTTGAGGTCTCATTGCCCAGCACCGAATACGCGGTCGCGGTTTATTACATTATTGCCACCGCGGAAGCTTCCACGAACCTGGCTCGCTTCGATGGCGTGCGTTACGGGTATCGTGCTGAAAATCCCAAAGACGTTCTCGATCTTTACGCCCGCACCCGTGATGAGGGTTTCGGTCCGGAAGTAAAACGTCGAATTATTCTTGGTACTTACGTTTTAAGCTCCGGTTATTACGACGCCTATTATTTGCGCGCGCAAAAAGTGCGCGAGTTGATTCGGCGGGATTTCGCCAAGGTTTTTGAGAAGGTCGATGCATTGATCTCGCCGACGTCCCCCGTAGCAGCATTCAAGATTGGCGAACGCGTCGCTGATCCATTGCAAATGTATCTCGCCGACATTTTCACCATCCCAGCCAACCTGGCGGGCATTTGCGGAATCAGCGTCCCGTGCGGCTTCGCCGAGCTGAACGGACATCGTCTGCCGATCGGTTTACAGTTGTTAGGCAAAGCGCTGGATGAAGCGCGCATTCTGCAAATCGCACACGCGTACGAGCAGAGCACAGACTGGCACAAAGCGCGTCCGCCAATCGCTTCGACTTTGCCAAAAGTATGAAGCTTCCGGAGTTCTATCCGGGGGAGCTCAATTTGCGCGGCGTTCTTTTATCGAATCGAGGACGTCTGCAATGGCTTCGGTGCGAGGTTTGGCGCCGAGATTGCCTTTGCCGTGGACGCGGACGCTGACGGCGTTCGCTTCCATGTCGCGTTTTCCAATTACGAACATGGTGTGCACTTTCATTTGCTCCGCCCGCTGGATTTTGCCGTTGATCTTGTCGCTACTTTCGTCGATTTCCCCCCGGACTTGATGAGCGCGCAATTCATTAAAAATCGACCGCGCGTAATCGAGTAGTTTCGGATCATCGCCGATGGTGAGAATGCGCACCTGTTCGGGCGCGAGCCAAAGCGGGAAATTGCCGGCGTAATGCTCGATCAAAAATCCAATAAATCGTTCGTGTGTGCCGAGCGGCGCGCGATGAATGCAGATCGGGATCTTGTCAATGTTGTCGCGGTCTTTATAGCGAAGATCGAAACTTCGCGGTTGCGCGAAATCGACTTGGTTTGTCGCGATGGTGAACTCGCGTCCGATGACGCTCCACACCTGCACATCTATTTTGGGTCCGTAAAACGCTGCCTCGTTAGGCATTTCGACATAATCGATGCCGGAATGTTTTAGGACGCGCCTTGTCATGTCTTCCGTTTGTTTCCAAAGCTCCGGTTCATCTACAAATTTTTGTCCGAGCTTAGTTGGATCGTGAGTCGAGAACCGCATCAGATACTTCTCAATCCCGAAGAGCTTGAAATAGTTCAGATACATTTCGTTCACAGCATTGAACTCGTCCTCGAACTGCTCGGGTGTCATGTACAGGTGTGCGTCGTTCATGTGCAGCAAACGCACTCGCATTAGTCCAAACAACTCGCCGCTCTTCTCGTAGCGGTAACACGTTCCATATTCTGCCAATCGCAACGGCAGATCGCGATAGCTCCTTGGAATCGACCCGAATAACTTGTGATGATGCGGGCAATTCATCGCTCTTAGGTAATAGCGATCTATCGGTAACTCCGATCGGATCGTCTCAGCTTTAGAAAGAATTCCGTCCAGTACCTCCGGAGTTAACGGCTTATCGAAAAGCTCTCGAAATACGTCCGGTCGATGCAAAGGCCGCTTGGACTCTGCGCTCTCTGCCACGAGCTCCATCGGTGGAAACATTGACTCTGCGTAGTACGGCAAATGACCGCTCTTCAGATATAAACTTTCGCGTGCGATGTGTGGCGTGAGGACGCGCTGATAACCGGCAGCGAATTCGGTTTCTTTTGCCAGCTTTTCCAGTTCTTCGGCGATGACTGCACCGCGCGGCAAAAACATTGGCAAACCCGGGCCCACGTCATCGTCGAACACGAAAAGTTCCAGTTCGCGTCCGAGCTTGCGATGATCGCGCTTCTTCGCTTCCTCCAACATCGCGAAGTAATCGTCGAGTTCCTTTTTGGTTTTGAACGCGGTGCCGTAAACTCGCTGAAGTTGCGGATTTTTTTCGTCGCCTTTGTAATAGGCGCTGGCGACGTTGGTGAGCTTGAATGCGCCGATGTTTCCCGTGCGCATCACGTGCGGCCCCGCGCAGAGATCGATAAAATCGCCGTTGCGGTAGAGTGAGATTTTCTCATCCGCTGGAATGTTTTCGATGATATCGAGCTTGAATTTGCTCGGATCGGCTCGTTCGCCCAGAGCGGCGAGCCGGCCTTGCTTTCCGAGTTCGAGCGCTTCGTCACGCGAAACTTCGATCCGTTCGAACGGATGGTTCGCTTTGATTTCGTTTTTCATCTCGGCCTCCATCTTTTCGAAATCATCCGGTGAGATGCGGTGGGAAAGATCCACATCGTAATAAAAGCCATTCTCCACCGGCGGCCCCGCAGCGAACTGCGCATCCGGCCAGATTTTTAGAATGGCTGTGGCAAGGACATGCGAGGCCGAGTGCCGAAGCCGCTCGAGATCGGTCATCTGTGCGCGTTCCTCCAGAGTTTTTCGTTCGTCAGACATGGAATTTAGAGATTTGATTCGCTCACTCCTGATCGCTCGGCCTTCGGCCCTCCCGTCCATCTCGCGGCTTCCCCGGCCGCTCGGTTCTCACTTCGCTCGGAATGACAAAGGGAATTAAACACGAAGCGTACGAACGACACGAAGAATTTGCTCCAAAGTTGGCGCAACCGTCTGTCACACAATTGTAACTTGGCAGTTGTCGCGGTTCTCTTTATAGCTGCGAGCACTGGAATTTGGCCTATGAATCCTGCGGAACTGTTTCGTCAAGAAAGTAACACAGTGCAGCGTGCGCCTGGCGATTTCCTGTTCCGGGAAGGCGAGAAAGGCGACAAGATGTACGTCTTATTGGAAGGGGAAGTGGATATCTTTCTTGGTGATTTTGTGTTCGAGACTGCGGGCCCGGGCTCGCTTCTTGGTGAGATGGCGCTGATTGACGACAGTCCACGCACCGCCAACGCTGTGACGAAGAGCCCGTCGCGCCTGGCGCAAATCGACCGCCGCCGGTTTCACTTTCTCGTTCAGCAGACACCGCACTTTGCGACGCATGTGATGAAAACGCTGGCCGATCGCCCGCGTCACATGAACGCCGTCACGGCCGTGCGATAGCAAGTCTCGAACAAACGCAGCGTCTCTTTCGCAGCCGCGCAGGGAGCGTTATCTTTCGGGCTAATGCGAATCGTCGCGCAGTATCTGCTTTTTACTGCAATCGCTACCACTGGCTGCGGCCAACAGACCCCGACGGCTGCCGATGTAGCGGCGCAGCGCCAGCGGATGGTCGAGCAACAGTTGAAGCCACGTGGCATCAAGGACGAACGCGTGCTCGCAGCAATGGCGAAGGTTCCGCGCGAGGAGTTTGTTCCGGCGGATGCGCGACCCAGCGCTTACGAGGACGGGCCGTTGCCCATCGGTTACGATCAGACCATTTCCCAGCCATATGTCGTTGCTTTTATGACTGAGCAACTGCGACCGAGACAGAGCGATCGCGTCTTAGAAATCGGGAGCGGCTCAGGTTATCAGGCCGCAATTTTAGGTGAGTTGGTGGCAGAGATTTATACGATCGAGATCGTCGAACCGCTGGCGAAAAGTGCGGAAGCGACGCTGCAACGCTTAGGCTACAACAACGTGCATATCAAGGTAGGCGACGGTTACAAAGGCTGGCCCGAAGAGGCGCCGTTCGATGCGATCATCGTGACCTGCGCGCCGCAGAAGGTTCCACAACCGCTTATTGATCAACTGAAAGACGGCGGGCGCATGGTCATTCCCGTCGGCGAACGATTCGCCCAGCAGCTTTATCTGCTCGAAAAGAAAAACGGGCAGCTGAAAGAAAGCATTACGCTGCCGGTTCGCTTTGTGCCGATGCTGCGCGAACCGGAAAAGAACTGACTCGCGTAACTGAGCAACGCGTTATGGGCTGTTTCTATCCTTTAGCGCTCGCAGGGCGGATACATCAATCCGATCCTGGTCACGCTGCGAATCGCTCTTGAGCGCAATCAGTGCTTGGGCGTTGAGATAACGCACCTCAACATCATCGATTCGCGTCGTTTTGGTGGACCGAACCAGGTCGGCGTAGCGCTTACCGCGCATCATGGTAAACACATCGAGAGGAAAATCCTCGATGATTCGGACCGCGCCTTCGCTGTCGCTGAAGTCGGCCTGACTCAGCTCCCGCGCGTGGCCTTCACCGAAATTTCCTAGTTCGTCGAGTAAGCGGGTGACGTTTTCAGCTGATGCCTCGATTAGAATGTCGACGTCTTCGGTGGTGCGTACAAAACCGTTCAGAGCAACGGCTACTCCGCCGACGATCATGAATTTGACCTCAGCCCGGGCGAGCTTTGCCAACAATTTTTCGTACGGCGTGTCAATCGTCGGCCGGTCGCGGCCGCGGTAATTTTGCCATAAAGCGGTTTAACCGATAAAGCCTATCCCAAACGTCGCCGAGCGTATGGCCAACTTGTTTTTTGATCACGTTTTCGCGCTGCGTATCCATCCCAATCACTTGATGGTGGCCAGCTTTTTCAAATCAATGCGCTTGATCCACTCCTGCAATTCGCCCGGTTCTTGATTCTGCAATTCTATCTGGACGAAATAACGGTCGGCGATCATCACCCACAGAGCAGCGTGCTTGGTGTCTTTTTCGAATGTTTCGAAACCGGGCTTGCCATCGATGTTCACCGATTTGGCGTAGCCTTCGCTGGTGTCGCTGTTGCTCTTCCACGCTTCGGTCGTGGCGCTGACATAATCAGGGTTCGCAACTGAATCGAGGATGCTAATCGCAGTGCTAGGCGCCTTTTCTCCTTCGCCCTTGCGGTAGTCGCGATGCACGTTTGTGATCCTGAATCCGCCCACGTCTTCAGTCGAACCCTCCGGCTTATCGGCAGTCCAATCCGCCGGAGGCTCCGGCAGAATCGGCAGCAACTTCTGATAATCGACAGCGTCAGGCACGAGAATCGGCTCGTTCTGCGCTCGTGCCGCGCCGAGTCCAATCACAGCGAACAGCGCCAGCGCAAAAAGTCCGGCGCGTGCCGGAGAACAAACACGACCCGTTGATTTCATGTGAGCGCGTCCTGCGCGAGTACTATACCCGATTGACTTTACCTTGGCTGTCAAGACGCTTGCGGGATGCGCACATCAGAGCGCATCCGCTGTAGCCGCTTTCCTGTGGAAAGCGCTGCAGCAGAGATGTCTCGACTTCGCTCGACATGACAACGGTGAATAACTCGAAACCACGCCGTCAACTTGGGTTGTTTGACGCGACGATGATTGTGATGGGCGGCATCGTCGGCGCTGGGATTTTTGCGAATCCTTCCGAAGTAGCTCACCGCGTGCACACGCCGTTTTTAATTCTTGGCGTGTGGGTGCTTGGCGGGTTGCTCGCGATGTGCGGGGCATTCATCTGGGCGGAACTCGCGACGCGTTTGCCCGGCGCGGCCGGCGGTCAATACGTCTACCTGCGCGAAGCGTACCATCCTGCGGTCGCGTTCGTGTATGGATGGGGACTGCTTCTGGTTACGCAGACTGGCGGCATGGCGGCAGTTGCGGTGATTTTCGCTTCGTACTTTCGCGCGCTTACAGGGGTGATGTGGAATGAGAGCGCCATCGCAGCCACGGCACTGCTGACATTGACCGGCATCAACTGTTTTGGCGCGCGCGCTGGCAGCAACGTGCAAAGCGCTCTCATGTTGCTAAAAATTGGCGCAATCGCAGCGCTGGTAATCATTGGCTTTATTGTTGGCGGTCATGCACCGGAGCACTCGACGTCGTTGCTGGAAAAACCATTCTCATTCGATGTTCTCAAAAGCATCGGCGCGGCGATGGTCCCGATCGCTTTCGCGTACGGCGGCTGGCAGACGGCCACTTTTGTCGCCGCTGAAATCCGCGATCCGCGCCGCGATTTGTCGCGCGGCTTGTTGTTAGGTGTCGCTGGCGTCGTGGCGCTTTATCTTGCAGTGAATCTCGCGTGTTTGCGCGTGCTCGGTCCGGCTGGACTCGATGCAACCACAACGCCCGCCTCCGATCTCATGCGCATTGCGCTGGGCGAAACCGGCGCCCGCTGGATCGCGCTGGCGATCACAATCTCCGCGCTCGGTTTCCTCAGCCAAAGCATGCTCACCGCTCCGCGCGTGTATTATGCGATGGCACGTGACGGACTGTTCTTTGCCAGTGTTGGGAAACTTTTCGGAAAATCGGAGGCGCCGGTAGTTGCAATTATTCTTCAGGGGTTCGCCGCAATCGTCATCGCCTGTTC
>JBBQRI010000034.1:0-16177 GCA_038214915.1 Chthoniobacterales bacterium | reverse complement strand
GAGGCCGTCGAGGACCACGTACTCCGTCTGGCCAAGTTAGGCGCAGAAGCAGGAATCGATGGAGTCGTGGCCAGTCCACGTGAAATCAAACCGCTTCGCCGCGAGTTCGGCGACAGAATCAAAATCGCCGTCCAGGGAATTCGGCCAAGCTGGGCAGAACCGGGCGATCAGAAACGGTTCATGACTCCGCGGGAAGCAATCCAAGCGGGCGCAGACTACATCGGCATCGGGCGGCCCATCACTCAGCATTCGCAGCCGCGCGAGGCTTTGGCAAAAATTTTGGAAGAGCTGCCCAACTAATTGTCATGTCGAGCAAAGTCGAGACATCTCAGGAGATTTTGGGCTCCAGAAGAATTCCGAGATTTCTCGACTCCGCTCGGAATGACAAAGCTCAGCAAGCCACGCGACCTTTGTTCGCGGATTTAACCATTTATCACGATGAAAGCCCGCACTCGGCGGCGATGAATATGGCGATCGATGAAGCCCTGTTGGAAACGGCGATCGTTTCAACTATTCGCTTCTATCGCTGGCATTCCCCTGCCCTGTCGTTCGGATATTTTGGGAAGTTTTCCGATGTGGCGATTCACGCCACGGAGCGTGATTTAGTTCGGCGCTGGACCGGCGGCGGAATCGTTTTTCACGGACACGACCTCACTTACTCGATTGTGATCCCGGAGAGCGATCCGGTGTTTGGTGAATCATCAATCGCTATTTATGAAAAAATTCATCGCGCTTTGTGCGGCGCGCTAGCTGCCCACAATCAGGGCGCAGAGCTCATAACTGTAGCCAACCAACTTCGAGCTGGACACCGCGGCTCTTGCGACAATGACTGCTTCGCGAATCCGGTTTGCGCCGACGTGATGATGGATGGCCGCAAGATCGCCGGGGCGGCACAACGACGTACGCGTCGCGGTTTGTTGCAGCAAGGCAGCATTCAAGGCTTCGCTATGAAGACTGACCTCGCCCAAAAATTTGCGCAGGCTCTGTCGGCTAATTGCAGTGAGTTCGAGGCCAATGAAGAAATTTTCCGGCGCGCACGAGAATTCGCACAGCAAAAATACGGGACTGAATCCTGGCAGCGTAGAAGATAGCGGCCGGCGTCTCGTCGCCACAGCACGGATTCGCGATTGCGAATTCGCAAAGTTGTGCAGAAACGAAGCTAGACGCTTGCTCTAATCTGACCACCCGTTATCCTCGCCTCGTGGAACTCTTCGCCCGCACTGATCGGAGCACGAGTCGCCGCCCAGTTGCGAAGGCGAACAGCTCTCCCACGCTTCGTTTGGCTGAAGTTGCAAAACTAGTTCAACCGCACCTCGAGCAAGTCGAGACGCGCATTGCGCAACAGACCTCGGCATTTGATCCCGCAATCGAAGGTTACGTCGTCTACGCAGTCGGCAGCCGGGGTAAACGTCTGCGGCCGCTGCTGGCTCTGCTTGCCGGTGGCGCCACCGGGAAAATCGATTCCGGACATCTCGATCTCGCCGTGATCGTGGAACTCATCCACATCGCGACACTGGTGCATGACGACGTGATGGACGAAGCAGAACAGCGTCGAGCACAGCCGACCGCAAACGCGCGCTGGGGAAATTCGCTGAGCGTTCTACTAGGCGACTGTCTTTTCGCGCACGCGTTGACGTTATCGACAAATTTCGAAAACTCTGATATCGGTCGCGCGATCGCGCGCACGGCGACAACGGTTTGCTCTGGCGAAATGATTCAAACGCAGCGCAGGTTCGATCTTAACCTGACCGTTGATGATTATTTGCGGATCGTGCAGATGAAAACCGGATCACTTTTCTCCGCCGCAGCGGAACTGGCCGCCGTTATCAGCGAGGCCGATCCGAAGTTGATCGCAACATTCAAGAACTTTGGATTCCAAATTGGGACGGCCTATCAGATTTATGATGATTGTGTCGATCTCGCCGGCACTGAGAGTGTGACCGGTAAAACGCTCGGGACAGACCTGCGCAAAGGCAAATTCACATTGCCGGTTTTAATTTTTCTCCGTTCAGCTTCGGAGTTTGAACGCGAACGTTGTTGCCAGCTTGTGTTGGACGAAAAGATCGAAGAAATGATTGAGCTCCTCAAGAATGGTGCGAACAACGGCGCGTTAAACGAGTCAATCGCAGCGGGTAGCGATCTGATCCGCAAAGCGCAATATGCATTCGACGGTATCGCGCCGAATCGTTACACCGACGCATTGTTCTCGCTCGGTGATGTCTTGTGCGACATGTTCGATCAACTTCGCGTCTGTTGAAATGTGGGAAGGGACTCTCATGTCCCGGCTCGTTAGGAATGTCCGATCACCCGCACTGAGGCCGTTCTTATATTATGCCGCAGCTTAAAATCCGCGAAATGCCGCAGGACGAGCGGCCGCGGGAGAAGTTGCTGGCACGAGGGGCGGACGCTCTTAGCAACGCCGAATTGATCGCGATATTGCTGCGCACCGGCCGGCGCGGGATGAACGTGGTGGATGTCGCTCGTGAGTTGCTCGACAAATACAAATCGTTCGCGGAACTGAGCCGTTGCTCCGTCAAGGAATTGAGAGAAATCAAAGGGATCGGTCCGGCGAAGGCATTAGAACTGGTGGCGGCGTTCAATTTGGGAAAACGCTTCACGCAGGAACCGTTGTCCCAGCAAAAACTCGATTCACCGGAACTGATATACAAACTGCTGGGAGACGAAATGCGAATGCTGCGGACCGAATCACTCCGGGTCGTCCTACTCGACACGCGTTACCGTTTGATGCGAATCGAATCAGTGTCGGTGGGAAGCATGAATGAGAGCATCGCGCATCCGCGGGAGATTTTTCGACCCGCGATCACTTACTCAGCCTACGCAGTCATCGTTGTACATAATCATCCGTCCGGCGATCCCTCGCCGAGCCAGACTGACCACAGTCTGACGCGACGCCTGGCCGAAGCCGCCGAGCTTTTGCAAATCAAATTGCTGGATCACATCATCATCGGCGCGCCGTCGGAAACCAGTCCTGGTTATTTCAGTTTCAAAGAGGCAGGCGTGTTGTAATCACCGAAATCTGAAACATGACGAACCCGAAAATTCATCCCGCCGCAATCGTCGATCCGAATGCGAAGATCGGCGTTGATGTACAGATCGGGCCATTCTCAATCGTTGGGCCGGATGTGACAATCGGCAGGCAAACCATCGTGCAATCGCACGTGCTGATCGAAGGCGAGGTCGCAATCGGTCGCGGAAATTTTATCGGACACGGTGCGATTATTGGTGTGCCACCGCAGGATGTTTCGTTTTCGCCAGAACGAAAGACAAAAGTCGAAATCGGGGACGACAATATTATCCGCGAGTACTGCACGATCCATCGAGGCAGCCCCGACGGCAGCGCCACGAAAATTGGCGACAAGAATTTTCTGATGAGCGGAGCGCACATCGGTCACAATTGCCTTATCGGAAACAACGTCGTCATCGCGAACAATTGTTTACTGGCCGGACATGTGCGCGTCGACGACGGCGCATTTCTCGGCGGCGGATCAACTTTTCACCAGTTCATGCACATTGGGCGGCTGGTGATGGTGCAGGGCAGCTCCGCATTCGGAAAAGATCTGCCACCGTTCGTCGTCGCGGCGGAGCGCAATTGCGTCTTCGGATTGAATATAGTCGGGATGCGCCGCGCTGGACTTAACGCAAACCATCGAGACGAAATCAAGGAGGCCTTCAAACTTGTCTATCTCAGCGGACTAAATACGTCGCAGGCTCTCGAGAAAGCGGAGACGATGACCTTTGGCGCACCAGCGCGCGAATTCCTGGACTTCGTCGCTACTTCAAAAAAGCGCGGCATTTGCCCCTTGAAACGCGGCGAGGCCGACGACGTGTCGGTCTAACGACACAAGCAGAACGCCCCGCGGTACCAAACTCACCCGCCTTGCACCGGCGGCATAATCGCGATTTCCTCCCCGGGATTCAGCTTGTAATTGCGATCCACAAATTCCAGGCCCGCGCCAACTAAGATGCTATTGTCGTGCGCACGGAGCGCAGGTCGTTGCGCATAAATCTTTTCGAGCAATTCGCGAACAGTCGCGCCTTGCGGAAGCTCAAGCTCTAACTTGTGAGCGCCAATGAGTTCACGCAATTGCGCATAAAATTGCACTCGCACGTTCATTAGTTCGGTTGCTCGAGCAATTCCTTTCTGAGCACACCAACGTACGGCAGGTTGCGATACCGTTCCATGAAATCGAGGCCGTAACCGACAACAAATTCATCGTCGATTTCGAAGCCGATGTAATCCGCATCAACGTCCCGCGCACGCTGTTTCCTTTTGGTCAGCAGCACACAGACCCGAATGCTGCGTGGTTTGGCTGTTTCCAGTTTTCTGCGAACGGCCGCCAGCGTGTAGCCGGTATCTAGAATATCATCCAGAATCAAAACGTCTTGGCCGGCTACATCGGGGACGGCCAACTGTTTGAAAATGACGTCCCCGCTCGTTTGCGTTTTCCCGTGGTAACTGACTACGCTCAGGCAATCTAATTTCAGGGGAAGTGGAATTCGGCGCAGCAGATCTGACATGAACATCAGGCTGCCGGTTAGAATTGCGATCACCGTCAGTTCGCGGTCGGAGTAATCGGCCGTGATTTGCGCAGCCATTTCCTCGAGCCGTTTGTGAATTGCCGGCCCGTCAAACAGCACGCGCTCGATATCGCTTTGCATCAATCTAAATAGGCATCAGCCGGCACAGAGATCAACGTGCGCCTCAAAAGCGGCGCTCTCCAGACCGCTGATGGAGAAACGGCGGACTAGAGACCGCCGCTCCTTGTTTTGCTCTGATCGCCACACTGAAATAGCGTGACCTAGAATGCATGTGCATCACGACCAACTCGAAGTGCGCAGCCACGGCAAGGGACTCTACGAAATCACCGGTGACGTGCAGTCGAAGATCGACAAGAGCGGAGTGCGAAACGGAACAGTCACCGTTTTTGTTCAGCACACCAGTTGCAGCATCGTCATTATGGAAAATGCCGACCCCACCGCGCAACGCGATCTGGAAACATTTTTCGACCACCTCGTGCCGGAAAATGCCGATTACTTCACGCACGATGCGGAAGGCGGCGACGACATGCCATCACACATCCGCATGGTCCTTACGCGCACCAGCGAGACCCTGCCGGTTATGGACGGAAAAATGCAGCTCGGAACGTGGCAAGGCATTTTCCTCTTCGAACACCGCCGCGCACCGCATCGGCGAAAAGTCCTTATCACCACGATCGGCGAATGACTGTAGCGGCGGTCAACGACCGCCAGGCTTAAAGATTCGGCGCTCAGGGAGCGCCGCTAAAGAAGATCATAAATCGCGTCAACCAATCGCAGCGATTTCTCGTTCGGCAGAACCGATTGTTCCATTTGGTTCATTACGTAGGCGAATGCGATCTTGTTCTCCGGATCGGCAAAGGCGTGGGCGCCGCCCGCACCGGGATGTCCGAAGGATGTTGCGGATGGTCCGAATATCGTGCGTGCTGCATCTCGTGAGTCTTTCATTAACCCGGCCGAGAATGCCGTCGGAATTTGAAAAACACGGTCGATGCCGTCTGATAATGTAGTTACCATCCATTCGATGGTTTTTGCAGAAAAGAAAGTCTGCCCACCTAATTCTCCGCCGTTGGCGAGCATGGAATAGAATTTTGCAAGCGCCGAGGCGCTTCCAATCCCGCCGAAGGAAACAATCGGCTGCGCCCGGATATGCGGATCATTCATCTTGCTTATAACATTCAACCCATAAGGCGACGTAAACGTCTTTCTCGCTAACGTGCCTGGCGTAACAAGATCGCGATAGAATTTCGCCGGCTCCGGCGGCTTACCACTTTTGGCAGCGTAAATCGTGGCCACTCGCGAATACTGCTCTTCCGGCACACCGATCCAGAAATCGAGTGCCAGCGGCTGGGCAAAATTTTCCTGCCAATAATCCGACAGCGTTTTTCCAGTTATGCGTCGCATGAGCTCGTCGAGAAGAAATCCAAACGTGCGCGCGTGATAGCCGTGCCCAGTTCCCGGCGGCCACAAAGGCGCTTGCGCTTCCAGCGCCCGAATCACTCCGTCGTAATCGATCACGTCAACGCGCTGATCCAAAGCACAAAGCCCCGCCTGATGCGAAAGCAATTGCCCGAGCGTGATCTTGTGTTTGTCTGCCTGCCCAAATTCGGGCCAGAACTCAGAGACGGGCCGGTTGAGCTCAATCTTCTGTTGTTGCAACGCATGCAACACACATGCGCTGCCAATTCCTTTCGTCGCAGACCAGACCAGCACGACCGTGTCAGCCGTCCACGATTTCTCGCGACCAGTGTCGCAAAATCCGCCGTAAAGATCAATCAGCGGTTTACCGTTTTGCCAAACCGAAAACGCCGCGCCGAGTTCGCCAAGCTTTTCAAAATTCTCCTGAAACAGCCGTTTCAATCGCTGAAGAATCTGCCCGCTTTCAAGTTGCATTGCGGAATCATAGCAACAAGGAGTGGCGGTCTCTAGTCCGCCGTCTGCTTACGCGACGTCTCGGGCAAGGTCATTCTCATACACAATGAATTCTACGCTGCCGCAGGCTTGCCTTTACAGGATTCCTGCGGATATAGCGCACGCAGTTCGCGAAATGCTTTTCATCGCGAACAAGCCGATCGAAATAATCGCGCTGCCATACACTGCCGTCGCGGTCTACTAGTGAGTTTATCTTCCGCGAACTAAAACTTTTCCAACTACGCAATAGTTTTTCCAGTGGCCAATCAGCGTTTTGCACGAATAACGCGTGCACATGATTTGGCATCATTACACAGGAAATGAGCGCCAGCCGGCTACCGTCGAAGTAGCGTAGCGCTTCACCTACAATTTTTGCGCAATCCTGTCGTCGCAAAATGCAAGAACCATGGCCAGCGTCGAGCCAGCGTTCGATCGAACCTGAGAAGCGTTCGTGGTATTCGCGCTCGACTTCGGCGCTCCAAGGGAGCGGATGGACGCGGCCCATGCTTCTCGTTCAGACTCCCATTGAGTGCGTAAGTGATGAGGCACGGCATCGGCGAGTCGAAATGTCACGAAATAAACTGCGCCGTGTTATTGCCAATGCGGCAAGCGATTCGCACTAAAACGAATGTCGGCGTACGGATTAAAGAAGCGCAACTTGGCCATGAAGGATTGACAGTTTTCAACCCGCAAAGAATAACGAGAACCTTGCGCATTCGAAAGCCGCCCTTGAAACGGCGGACTGGAGACCGCCGCTCCTTGATTCACAGCAAAAGCGCTTCCAATTCTTCGAGCCGGCGTTCGAACAACTGCAGTGTGCTTTCGATGGGCGCGGGCGTTGTCATGTCCACACCCGCCGCTTTTAATGTCTCGAGCGGGAATCTGGAGCCGCCTGAGCGCAAGAACTTCAGATACGCCTCGACACTTCCCGGCTGGCCGGAAAGCACGCGCTGCGATAGCGTCACAGCAGCAGAGATTCCGGTGGCGTATTTGTAAACGTAGAATGCGTGGTAGAAATGCGGGATGCGGAGGCATTCCAGATCAAGCTCAGGATCGAGCACTAAATTTTCAGCAAAATAAGCTTCGAGCAGCTTGTGATATTCCGATTTGAAAAGGTCGAGCGTTAGCGCATCGCCGCTTTCCTCGATGGCGTGAATCATTTTTTCGAATTCGGCAAACATGGTCTGCCGAAATAACGTGCCGCGCAGATCGTCGATTTCGCGGTTGATGATGTAAGCCCGCATCTTCGGATCGCTCGTGGTCTGAAGCAGATGATGCGTAAGCAATTCCTCGTTAAACGTCGATGCGACTTCCGCGAGAAAGATCGGATACTCGTAGTCCTGAAAGAGCTGGGAATTTTGAGAGAACCAGCTGTGCATCGAGTGACCAGCCTCGTGCGCGAGCGTATACACATCCGCGAACACGTCCTGCTTGTAATTCATGAGAATGTAAGGCGGCGCATCGTAACTGCCGGAGGAAAAGGCGCCGCTGCGTTTGCCTTTATTTTCGTAACGATCGCACCAGCGGCGCGAGCGTAAACCTTCCGCCAGCACTTGGACGTATTCCTTTCCTAGCGGCGCGAGCGCGCCCAACACCATTTCGATCGCTTCATCGAAAGTGAATCTAGTCTGGATCTCCGGAACGAGGGGAATGTACGTGTCGTAGTGATGCAGCTCCGGCAAACCGAGGACGCGCCGGCGAAAATCGAAATATCGAAACAGCGGTTTCAAATTCGCGCGGACAGATTGAATCAAGCCGTCATAAACGGCGACCGGCACATCATCCGGAAACAGCGCCGCCTCGAGCGCAGATGGATAATGCCGTGCTCTGGCGTGAAACGCGTCCGCCTTCACCGAATAGGCCAGCGACGCGGCCAGCGTGTACTGGTGATCGCGAAATTCTGCGTAGAATTGATGAAACGCGCGTTCGCGTAATTCAGGGTCGCGCTTCACCAGAAACGAGCTGAACGAGCTTTGGCTGAGCGGTCGCTCCAGTCCGGTTTCGTCGACGAGCACGCCGAACTTCATGTCCACGTCGGTCAGTTGGGAAAATGTGTCGTCGTAGCCGCTCAGCGCGACGTTACTTAGCGCGAGCAAACGTTCCTCGGGAACTGAAAGGATATGCGATCGCATCCGTCGGATTTTGTGCAGCTTGATCCCCCAATCCTTCAGCACAGGATCGGCAAGAAATTTTCCAAATCGTTCATCATCGATCGCCAAAATTTCTGGAACAACAAACGCCGCCGCCTCGCTGATCCTTGTAAGTAAATTCTGGACCTGACCAATGCGAGCGAGGTACTCGTTATTCGTACTGTCCTCGGCCGCTTGCAGCGACGCGTAGTGATAAACGCGTTCCATCTTCTGCTCGAGCGCCTTCTCAAACTCGAGAAGCCCAGCCAACGTGTGGGCTGATTCCCCCACTCTGCCTTTCCACTGTTCAAGCTTCGGATACTCACGTTGTAGCCAGGCAAAATCCTCCTGCCATTTGCTCACGTCAGCGAACAGATCTGTCAGGTCCCATTTGTCAGTCTCGGGGACGTCAGCGCGGGTCGGAATCTCCATGACACATTCTCGCACAAAGCTCACAAAGGACGCAAAGGCGTCCAAAGTTCATCACCGCGACGCTCGTACCCTAACTGCGAGGCCTTGAATTGCACGATGGCGCGCGACTAATTTGAGCGCGCCCTCGGTGAGCGCTTTGCCGGGCGGAATTTTGTGCCAGGGCGACGCGCCGGACGGATGCGGCAATGGAATCAGGTCGAAGCGGTGGCCCGCATGCACGACGCGAAATTTGCGGCCAACTACGTCTTCCAATTTTGCACAGTCGATGAATTGCACGATCGCCAGTCGGCCGACGGGAATAATGAGACGCGGCTGCAAAATCCGAATCTCATCATCCATCCACAACGCACAGTTGCGAATCTCATCCGGCGCAGGGACGCGGTCGCTGCCGCCGGAATTCTTGCCGGGGAAACAGCGGCAGACGGCGGCAAAATAAATCTTCGACCGAACTGCGGCTTCGTCCATTCCGCAAGATCGTTCGAACCAACGGAAAAGTGTTTTGCCGGCAGTGTGCGCAAATGGTCGTTTCAACATTGGTTCCCGGCGACCGGGCGCCTGCCCAATGATCATCACGTCGCTCACGATCGCGCTACCTGACACCGGCGTGGATTTCATGCGCGGGCAGCGCCGGCAGCGCAACAGGCGCGCGACGTGACGGGTCAACCCAACTTGTTTGGCCTCGTTCATGGCAGAATCTCACACGAAGGACACAAAGCGACACTAAGGACGCAGGGGAGATTTAGTCCGTGACAGTAGCCTTTCTGAACCGTTGTGGCCGTTGTGTGAAATCAGCGCCGGAAAATTGAGAAGAGCGAGAGAAGCAGGCTAAGCACGATGCTGACAATGATGCACGTGACGATGGGAAAATAGAACGAGGAATGTTCGCGCTCGATCCGAATGTCGCCGGGCAGTCGGCCCAACCATTTTGGCGCGAAACCACTCCACACCACCAGACCCACGAGCGTCGCGACCACGCCAATGATCACAATGAATTTCCCCAATTCACGCATACCAGACACTCGCACACACGACACAAAACAAACAACGGATGTGCCTAAAATAAATCTGCGGCCTTAGTGGCGTCCGTGGCCTTCGTGCGAGTAGCTATTGCGCGAACTGCGCAGACGCACAACGTTGCGTAAATGCCGGTACAGTTTCGAGATTATTACGAGACACTCGGGGTGCCGAAAACGGCGAGCGAGGACGAGATTCGCAGCGCTTTTCGAAAGCTGGCGCGTAAGTATCACCCTGACGTGGCGAAGGACAAAAAGGCCGCCGAAGAAAAATTTAAGGAGATCAACGAGGCGTACGAAGTTCTAAGCGATCCTGAAAAGCGGAAGAAATACGATCAGCTCGGCGCGGATTGGAATCGGCCTGGCGGTTTCCAGCCGCCGCCGCAGTGGCAAGGCCAGCAACCCGGCGGCGGGTTTCATCAATGGGGCGGCGATGGCGGCGGCGGAGTTGAGTTCGAGTTTGGCGGAACTGGGTTCAGCGATTTCTTCGAAGCGTTTTTTGGCGGCGGGCGCGGTCGCTCCGCATTCGGCGGTTTCGGCGGACGCACTGCGACAGCCGAACGCGGCGCGGATGTGGAAGCGGACATTATGGTCACACTCGAAGAAGCGCTGCATGGCTCGACAAGGACCGTGTCGCTGCGGCGCGCCGGTGCGGACAAAGTAGAGCAATATCAGGTCAAAATTCCCCGCGGCGTCCGCGAAGGCCAGCGGATCCGTTTGCGTGGCCAGGGTGAAGCCGGCGCGGGTGGAGGAAAAAGTGGCGACCTTTTTCTTCGGGTGCGATTGGCCAAGCATCCGGATTTTTCAGTCGAAGGCAGCGATTTGATTCATGAGGTGCGGATCCAGCCATGGCAGGCCGCGTTGGGCGGTGAATTGCTTGTGCCTACTCCCGAAGGAAAAGTGCGCCTCAAAATTCCGCCTGGTACACAAGGTGGGCAGCGGTTTCGTCTGCGTGAACGCGGGCTGCCTGGAGTCTCAGGGAAACGCGGCGATCTCTACGTTGTCGGTCAGATCGACATCCCAAAAAAGCTGACGGAACGCGAACGCGAACTCTGGAGCGAGTTGGCGAAATTGCCCGGAGCGTGATCCGTTGAGGCGGGCTATTTTCCCCACGCAGTCGGTGCCGCACGATTTCGGCGCGCACAGGAGTGACGCGCCCTACCATTTCGTAGGAATTCGTGTAATTCGTGTCTGATGAAAATTTCCCTGGGTTCGGATCACGCCGGTTTCCGTTACAAAGAGAAGGTAAAAGAATTGCTCGGCTCGCTCGGCCATGAAGTGAAGGACTTCGGCACGTTCAGCGAGGAACCCGTGGATTATCCGCTTTTCATTCGCCCCGCGGCGGAAGCAGTAGCGCGCGGCGAATGTGACCGCGGCATTGTCTTCGGTGGTTCAGGCAATGGCGAAGCGATGGTGGCGAACAAAGTGCACGGCGTGCGTTGCGCGCTTTGCTGGAACGAAGAGTCGGCCCGACTCTCGCGGCAACACAATGATGCGAACGTGCTCTCGATGGGTGAACGCCTGATTCCCGAAGATCTGGCCCTACAGATTGTGCGGATTTGGCTTGAGACGGATTTCGATGGCGGCCGGCACCAAAGACGCGTTGCGATGTTAAACGCGATGTGATCGGCGCCAAAAGTCGTTAGGTCAACCGATCGACGCAGACCGCGAGCAAGAATACGGCGCTGACAAACGCGTTGCTCTGGAAGAACGCGCGATTGATTCCGGCCAGATCGCGTTTTTCGGTTCTGTGCTCGTAAACAAGTGCCGCCGCGATCAGAGGCAGCGACCAGTAGTAGAGCGCTCCGAGCTTCGCGACGAACCCGAAAGCGATGAGCGCGACAAACGTCAGCAGATGTAATAGCTGCGCGAGACGCAAGCTGCGCGTGATCCCCAGTTTCACCACCAGCGATTGAATTCCTTCGCGTCGATCAAAATCATAATCCTGCGTGGCATAGATCAGATCGAATCCTGCCACCCAGCAAATTACGCCCGCCGCAAGCACGACTGGCGCGATATCAAGGTGTCCGGTCTGAGCGATCCAGGCGCCGACTGGAGCAATGGCGAGTGCCAGCCCGAGAAAAAAATGCGTTGCGCTGGTGAACCGCTTCGTCACCGAATAGAAAAAAATCAACGCGAGCGCAACAGGCGCGAGCATGCAGGTCAGCCGATTAATTGCACACGCGGCCAGCAGAAACCCGGCACAACTGAGAATCAGCAAAACCACTGCCGACAATTTTGGTACGAGCAAGTGTCGCGAGGCCGTGCGCGGGTTGCGTTGATCAAGCGACCAGTCAACGAGCCGGTTGAAAAGCATGGCTGCCGTGCGCGCGAATACCATGCAGACGATCACAAGCAAAAGAATTCTCGGTGAAGGCCATCCGTTCGCAGCTACGATCAGCGCAGCAAGAGCAAAGGGAATCGCGAAAATCGTATGAGAAAAACGAATCAGCCGAAGGAATCGTCCCACCGGTCCGTTTCCAAACTTCCTCATAATTCTCAAAACAGGTTTTACTTGTGGGGAGCACAAGCTGCGAGTCTGTAGTTGTCGCGGCTTGTCGCGAAAATGTTTGCAAATGATGGCTGAAATCCCGACCGGCTGGCAGAGCGAGCCTCGGCCATCGGCACACTCCACTCAGTAACCAATTGCTCGTTGAAAAATCCTACTCCCCTGCATGATGCGGCTCAGGCGTTTTTGGTTCGGTCGGTTTTTCGGCTGGCGTCTGCTCAGGCTCGAGCCATTCGGTGTGGAAGACGCCGGGCTTATCGATGCGTTCGTACGTATGCGCACCAAAGAAATCGCGTTGCCCTTGCAGGAGATTCGCTGGAAGGCGGGCAGAGCGATAACTGTCGTAATACGCCAACGAGGCAGAAAACGCGGGGACCGGTACGCCGAACTTGATAGCTGTCGAAACGACGAGGCGCCATTTCGGCTGCGTTCTTTTGATGGCCCTGGTGAAATACCGGTCGAGGAGAAGATTTTGCAGCGCAGGATTACGTCGATATGCCTCAACGATTCGATTGAGAAATTTGGCGCGAATGATGCAGCCGCCCCGCCAGATCGTGGCGATGTCGCTCAGGCTCAAGTTCCATTCGTACGTCGCGCTTCCCGACCGAAGAAGCTCCATCCCCTGCGTGTACGAGATAATTTTTGACGCATAAAGAGCGTCCTGTACTGCGTCGACGAAACGATCGCGATTGCCTTTGAACGTTCGAACTCTCGGGTGCGGCAGAATTTTCGACGCCGCCTCGCGTTCTTCTTTTCGCGATGAAATCACGCGAGCTTCGACTGCGGCGTTGATTGTGGAAATGACGACGTATTGCTTGATGGCAGCTTGAAGCGTCCAGATACCGGTGCCTTTTTGGCCTGCTTTGTCGAGGATCACGTCCACTAGTGGCTTGCCGGTTTCGGGATCGATTTTTCGAAAAATCTTCGATGTGATTTCGATCAGATAACTCTCGAGCTCGCCTTTGTTCCATTCTTCGAAAGTATTCGCAAGTTGCGCCGCATCCATTCCCAGGATGTCCTTCAGAATTGCATACGCTTCACAGATCAGTTGGATATCGCCGTACTCGATACCGTTGTGCACCATCTTGACGTAGTGACCGGCGCCGTCGGGTCCCATGTATCGACAGCATGGTTCGCCATCCACTTGCGCAGCGATCTTGCGAAAAATTGGCGCGATGATTTCCCACGACTCGCGCGGGCCACCCGGCATGAGCGACGGGCCCTTAAGGGCGCCTTCCTCGCCGCCGGATACCCCCATACCTACAAAATGAATCCCTGTGCTCTCCAATTCTTGTCCACGCCGCTGTGTGTCGGTGAAGAGAGAATTTCCGCCGTCGATGATCACATCACCTTTCTCAAGCAGCGGCGCCAGCTGTCCGATTACGGAATCGACGGGCTGGCCCGCTTTCACCATCATCATGGCTATCCGTGGCTTTTTGAGCGCCCCAACAAATTCCTCTAGTGTAAGGGTGGGCCGTATGTTTTTGCCCTGGCCGCGTCCTGCGGCGAATTTTTCTGTGACCTCAGTGGTGCGATTGAACACCGCGACCGAAAAACCCTTGGATTCCATGTTCAGGACGAGATTTTCGCCCATGACACCGAGGCCAATAAGGCCGATATCACATTGATTCGTGTTCATTTTTGTATCTCCTTTTATGGCTCCTCAACGCAGAATGAGTCACTGTAGCGAGCAGTTTAAGGGCATGGCAAATGTCGTTTGCGAAATTTCGGTGACACAGGCGCCGCTTGCGGCGAGGGTGAGCGACATCGCCGGCTCCGGCGCAGTTGTTGATTTCTGGGGAGTAGTCCGATCAATCGAGGATGGCCGCGAAATTCAGGGAATCGATTACGACGCGCATCATGAAATGGCCGAGCATCAGTTGAAACGAATTGCCGAACAGGCCGCAGAGCGATTTGGGCTTAAGCTCGTCATCGTTCATCACCGGTTTGGTTTTATCACTGTTGGAGAACCATCTCTTTTTTTGCGAGTGGCGAGTCCGCATCGGAGCGAAGGCTTCCTAGCAAGTCAATGGATCGTGGATGAGTTGAAGAAGAAAGTACCGATTTGGAAACGGCCGCGGTTTAAGATCGGGAGTCATCGCCACGCCTCGCATGCCGACCGCGTCGGGACTACAGTATGAATTGGGCGAATCGACTGACTCTGAGCCGGCTGGCGTTGACGGTGCTTTTTGTAGGGTTGCTCAGTTCATCCTGGCATTATGCGCGCACCACCGCACTCGTGATTTTTCTGATTGCCGGTCTCACTGATTTCATCGATGGCGAGATCGCACGGCGCTACGGGGACATCACTAACTTCGGCAAATTAATGGATCCGCTGGTGGATAAAATCATGGTCGCGGCGGCATTCATTTCACTCGTTCCCCTGAAAGCCGTACCAGCATGGGCAGCAACAACCATTGTGGCGCGGGATTTTCTGATCACAGGTCTGCGGCTAATGGCGAGCGCCAAGGGGCGAATTCTGCCAGCAGAAAGTCTCGGTAAACAAAAGACGTCGTGGCAAATCGTCACCATCATTTTTTTCCTCGCCCTCCTGTCGATTGCGGAACTGCATCATGCGAATGGGACGCCCACTTGGTGGCTGCGGGCGTGGGGCGAAGCCGGTCCTGTGTTGATCTGGATTACCGTTGCACTGACCCTCTATTCGGGGCTTGGCTATGCGTGGCGAAATCGGGAGTTGCTCGCGCCAGATCAGTAGCGTCTCACCAGAATCATAAACCGGCTGGGAGCTCCTGTTACGAAAGGCCTGCTAGATGTTCTTCATCGTTCTAAAGACGCGACCTTGTCTTTCACGGCTCGGGTCGCGGTCAACACAAAGCTGCGTTCGATCGGGCAAATGACTGAACTTTCGATCGACACGAAAAACAAACGGGTTCGCGTCCGCCTCGAATTGCTGGGGGAGAAGGAACCGATCGACGTCGAGATTTTGCGCTACAGTTTGAAAGAAAAAGGCGAGACGACTTACATTACCATTGAAGAGGCAACCTCGTCGCGCGAATGGGTAATGGTTGCACTACGTGAGTTCGTTGTCGGCCAGGATTTTGCCCTTCCCGCCAAAGCTGGCGCCGTCCTGAAATTCTTAACGTAAAACCGGTTGCATCAGGAAATGGCAACTCGAGTCGAAGCCGCATTTTCACGCGCGTGAAGCTCGCAGTCTGCCCTCCTCAAAATCTCTAGCGCGCGGCTGTTTCCCACGTCATGAAAGCATCGAGCGTTCTTCGAGTCTTATCGGTCACAAGTTCGACTACATGTGCATCATCAACCAAGCCGAGAAAAGGAGTGTTGTCCGGAATCAAATCGAATGGGTCCACCAGATAGTTCAAGGCTGCAATGATCCACACGAGCGCGTCATCGGAGACTTGATCGTATTCCCCCCGATGTTATGCACGAATTAAACGCAACATCGTTTGAAGGTAAGCCCAGTTCTGTTTAAACGGTTTCTTAGAGATGGCCGCCGCTTTCTCGCCGCGCTCTCGAAAAGCGCCTGCAAACTTTCGGGATCGCGAACGCACGCTTTGTCATTCGTTAGCGCTCTCGAAAACGCTTCGATACGCAGAGCAGCTTCCTCAGAGCGGATGCCGGTGCGACGAGTAAGGTTCCGTCGACAC
>JBBQRI010000033.1:0-16226 GCA_038214915.1 Chthoniobacterales bacterium | reverse complement strand
GTGCCTCTACAGCCCCAGAGTTGTGATTCGCGCCTTTACTCATAAAATCCGTCTGCCATTGACTCTGTCATGCTGATTCGAAACGTAGCTCTCGTTTTGTTTTGTGCCATCTCGTCCGCGCCGGCGCAAGGCCAGCAACCGGCGCCGACGCGCTCGATTGTGTACGCGGTGCGCAATCCTGATTCAATTAAGCAGTACAAGACGAACCCGCACATCGTGCGCGAAATGGTGAACCGGCTCGTGATGGCTGTGACCGGCCAGTCTGACGTGGCCAAAGCATGGGGATCGCTGGTCTCTCCCGGTGAGCGCGTTGGTATCAAGATCTCGGCGGCGGGTGGCGAGCTTTTCACAACGCACCATGACATTGTGAACGCGATCGTGGATGGTCTGGCGGCGGCAGGTCATCCCCGCAGTAGCATCATCGTTTGGGACCGCTCTCTCGGCGGAATCAAGGAGGCTGGATACCGGCCAGCGGTTGATGGCTACCAGGTAAAAGCAATCGCGCCTCACGACGGATATGACGCGAAGGCAATGCTATCTGCCCCTTTAGCGGGGAAACTGGTGTGGGGCGATTTTGAGTATGTCGGCGACACAGGGAAGATGCCGCTTTTCGCAGATGCCGAAGCTACGAGCAACGTGAGTCATTTTTCGAAGCTCATCTCGAGCGATGTGGACAAAGTCATCAACGTCCCTGTGATGAGTGTTAGTGAAACGAATGGCATCGCGGGTTGCATTTACAACATGACCATCCCGAACATCGACAACTGGCGCCGGTTCGCGCAGGGCTCGCGGTTCGGCTCGGGAAGTCTCGCCGAAATTTATGCCAATCCACTGATCGCGAAAAAGGTCGTGTTCAATTTGATGGACGGCCTCATGGCGCAATATGCCGGGGGACCGCAGCCGCAGCCGAATTACGCAGTGCACCATGGGACGCTGTATGCGAGCAAGGACCCGGTGGCTCTGGATGCCATCGCATTGAAACTATTGGAAGAATGGCGGAAGCGCGGGAGTCTTCGTCCCGTCGGTCCAGTGGCCGCCTACATTGATGTCGCTAGCGAGCTCGGGCTCGGTAACTCGGCTCCTAATCGAATAGAGGTACGAAACATTGGACGCTGAAATTCTGCGCTCCGTCTCGCGCTCGTTTTACCTGTCGATTCGATTTTTACCGGTGCAATTGCGCGAGCCGATCGCGCTGGCGTATCTGCTCGCCCGAACAACCGACACCGTTGCTGACACAGCACAAATCTCCGGGAGCGTGCGAATGGAAACCTTGAAGCTGCTTTCCAATGGCATCCAAGACACAGCTTCCCGTGATGTTGTCGTGCAGCTTATTGCATCATTTGTTTCGCTGCAGGAGAACGCAAGTGAACGACAACTACTCGAATCATTACTCGATTGCCTGACTTGCCTTGAAGGAATGGAGCACGCGGACCGCAACGACATTCGTCTTGTGCTCGAAAAAATTACGCGTGGCCAGATGCTCGACCTGCAACGTTTCGATAATCCGCAGGAGATTCGCGCGCTGAGTACCTCTGCCGATCTCGAGGAATATACCTATCTGGTTGCCGGTTGTGTCGGTGAGTTTTGGACGCGACTCTGTTTCCGGCACGTTCGCCAGTTCTCGAGCCGGACCGAAGACGAGATGCTTGCTCTGGGAAAGCGTTACGGCATGGCGCTTCAATTAATCAATGTGTTGCGCGACGCCGGCTCGGATCTTCGAGCGGGAAGATGTTATTTTCCCGAACACGAATTAAGCGCGGTGCACCTGACTCCCTCGCAGATCCTCTCCGAACCAGAGCGCTTCCAGCCGATCTATCGAACGTGGCTGGAGAACGCAAAGGCAGGCCTTACGTCTGGAATGGAATATTCGCGCGCGATCAAAAATCGTCGCGTGCGCGCTGCGACAGTGCTGCCGGCATTAATCGGCGCGCGCACACTTGCGCTTTTGAATGCGGCCGGTCCCGCGGCCTTGCAGCGGATCGTAAAGGTTGCGCGCAGCGAAGTGCGCGCGATGATTTGGTCGTTAGGTCTTACGCTCGCATCGCGCAGGCGAATCGACGCGATATTCGACCGGGCCAAACTGTAGCCGTTGCCCTGTGGGCAACGCGTTCACCACCGCGCACAGCGAAGCCGCTACAGGAAATAATTTCGCTGTCGCTCGCTAATGGGTCGCTCGAGTCGGTCCAGGACTTGAAGCATGTCTTCCCAGACTTTGCGTTTTTCGGAAGGCGCCTGGTTTCGCAGCAAGTACGCAGGGTGATACGTGATCATCAGCGGAATGCTGTTGTAAGTATGCCAGCGGCCGCGCAATTCGCGCATGGTCGCTCGCGTTCCGAGCAACCCCTCGACAGCGACCGCGCCGAGCGCGACCAACACATTTGGCTGAATGATGTCGATCTGTTCCACAAGATAAGGCCGACACGTTTGCATCTCTGTCGGCGTGGGCGGGCGATTCCCAAAACTGCCTGCCGGCATGTCCGGGCGGCACTTCAGGATATTTGCAATGTAAATGTCTTCGCGCGTGAAGTTCATCGCCTTCAGAATTCTCGTCAGTAATTGTCCGGCGCGTCCGACGAACGGCTCCCCTTGCTGATCTTCATCTGCGCCGGGTGCTTCACCGATGAACATCAAATCGGCGTCCGGATTTCCGACGCCGAACACGGTTTGCGTCCGCGAACAGGCGAGATGGGCACATTTCGTGCAAGCCCCAACGCGTTCGCGAACCGCGGTTAGTAAATCTGCTTTATTTTGCGCCGCCTGCAGCTGTTGCCCCGCGGGCGATGGGTCTTCACTCAGATCCGCGGTGGTAACGACGGAAACGGTTACTAGATCGCCAGCTTGCAACCGCGCGAGCGCAGTCCTTGATGCGCGCGGCGCGTGATTACTTTTCTCTCGAATCCTCTCCAGCGCTGCGATGACTAGATCGAGAGCTGGCTGCGTCATGTGCATCGATCATCCAGAATCTGCGCGCGACTGCAAACGATTTCAGTGAAGCACATGCGTGCAGGCTGAGCAGGGCCATTTGACATTTTCTTCCGAGAACCCGCGAAGACCGAATCGATTTGAGCGCGGCTAAGGAAGGCAATTTAAGAATTACAAAGGAAGAATGGAAGGAGGTCGCGTATGCATCTCAGCCTGTGCCGAATGCTTGATTCCAGCGAGCACGGACACTACGCAAGAGAGACGGATAGACGATCAGTTTCCGAAAAGGCTCGACCACTCTCATGTAGAACGGCGTCAACCGGCTTACGTTGAAGACATATACACCTAAATAGAACCGGTAGGCAGTCGCTGTCTCGATCAGGGCGCTCAGAGCCGCAGCGTGCGCTGTCCGATTGATTAACTCGACGAGCTGCTCGTTTTCGAAGCGGTAGACGACGCGAAAAAATCCATGTTGCGTGCCGGCTGCGGCCAGTGCTCGAACGATCGGTCTCGGTAAGACGAGTTGCGAAGGTCTTCCACGCAGTTGGCGCTGGCTCGTGATCCCAACCCAAGAGCGTCCAACGAAGAACCGGAAGTCGAGCAGCATCCGCACCAGCCACAGGGGCGTGCATAGACAACTGCTCGCCGTCCGTAAGAAATCATCGAGCGTCACTCCCTCATGCCAACGCGGCAGATCGACGGACCCTACGTCGTGAAGCGGCACCCCGGCCAGAAAGGTATGAACTCGCAGCGGCAGTCGTTCGAACTCTTGAAGTGAAACCTGTAGCATAACGCGCCTAACGAGAATTAGTCAGGTTAAACTTCTCCTTAATGAACTCTTTAGTCCCTGGCCGGCCAGTGAGGCGTAACCATAGCGGCCCGTTTTCTCTGTCGGAGCGCAGGGCGATATCGAAGAACGGACAGCATAACCGTTCCTGGAACATCCATTCCGTTAACAGTTGATAGGTTTTGTTATCGGTCGCTAACTCTAGCTCGTAGCCGTCTGGCAGTTCGCGTATGCTCCTTTTTAATTTTAGTAACGCTGGTCCAACGTCGTCGAAATAGCGTTTTCGTGCTTCCGGTGACAACGCAAATGCGTTGCAGGCGAAGGCCGACACGTGCTCGCCTTGCGACGATGAGGGTTCTGATGTTGCCGAAATTGCGACCGGCGCAACGATGGCGATCGCAGTTACGAATTCGAATATTTTTTTCATAGTTTTCGACGCTACGACTTCAAGTCAACTTTAAGTCTCGTTAGTAGATTCCACCGTGGCAGAGGACATGGCCATTTCCGATGTCGCGCGCGTGTTTGGTTTGCGAACCTCGGCGATTCGCTACCACGAGCAGATCGGGATTCTCCCGTCGGCAATGCGCAAGAATGGCCAACGCCGCTACGATAAGAGTGCGCTCTACCGTTTAGCTGTGGTGCAGCGCGCCCGAGAGACCGGGTTCACACTGAGGAAATACGCGAACTCTTTTTTGGGTTCCCGGCCGGTACGCCTCCACCGAAACGCTGGCACCAACTCTCCCAACGAAAAATCGCGGAGCTGCGCGAACGGATGAAACGGCTTCAGCTAATGGAGACACTGCTACAGCACTTGGAGGATTGTCGCTGCGACGCGCTCGACGAGTGCCGCGAGAAAATTCCGCGACAAAGATCTAGGTAAAAAACGCTCTCGTTTTCCTAAAGAGTGCGGGCAAGGCAAGCGTCCCCTATTTGAGCGTGGTGCAAGATGCGAATTGACGCGAAAAAATTGAGAAAGGCTTAGTGTAATTCGTGTGATTCGTTGGCGGAAAATCCAGTAGTCAGGTAAATTTAGATTGTCATATAGAAATCGCTGTCATAGCATCCTCGGCTAACAGAGCGTGTGGGTGTCCGCCTCGTAGTTTCGTCTTTTTTTATTGGCTCCGGCGGTGGGGAAATCGGCCGATGAGACGCGTGAGCGTGTGGCTGTGTGGCAGCGCGCAAAAATGAGGTCTTACCATGAATAGTTGTTTGAAAGCCGTGTTGATCTTTCTCGTGCTGGTGGCGGCGTTCTTCCTCCTGGGCTTGCTTTTCTGGCTTTACCACTGCCATTGCTGTGGACGGCAGAACCCACGGCAGGGCGAAGCAAGCTCTGCCCCCTTGAACAGGGCAACCTCGGAACCGCAGCATCCTCGGGGCAAATATCCTCCGTTTCAGGTCCCCAAAGAGGAGTACAATAAAGATCATCCGCGTATCGTCCCGACCGGATCGCAGCGTGGCACGCTGGCACCGACTGTGCAGGGCTCAAAGCTCCTCCAAATCCAGAAGCAAAAACCGGCGGGCGGCGCGGGCGACCCTGTGGTTGTCACGCAATATAATCCGCAGGGAACAAGTGCCAGTGTGTTGGCACTCCACCCGACCCCAACGCTGCGCGCAACGGTAACGTGATCATGCTTTCCTATAACACGCGCGTGATGCTCTCCACCAATGGCGGCACGAGCTACACGGAGCTCGATCCGACGACGATTTTTCCATCAGGCCCGACCAATGATGCTGCCGGAAACCCGCTGGACAAAGGTCTGTGTTGCGATCAGATCATCCGCTACGCACCACAGATCGATCGCTTTGTGTGGCTCATGCAATTTTGCGGCACCGGCACGGGAGGATGTCTCACGGGCATTAACAAGGTGCGCATCGCTTCGGCCAGCACGCAGGACGTCTTGAACGGCGCCGGCGCCACCGGCTGGACCTATTGGGATCTCGCGTCGGCCACCTTCAATCTGGGTACCACGACGATGGATTACCCCGATCTGTCCGTTGGCGACAATTTCCTTTATTTCAGCGCCGACGCGGTTAGCCAAGGCTTGCTCGTAGTCCGCATCCCGATGAATCAGATTCGCGACAGTCAAACGATCAACATGGGTTACACCTCTCCTTCCGATGGGACGAAGACCGATGGCTCCACGGCGTACGGCTCGCATATCTCTCAGAATCCTGGCGACACGGTCTTCTGGGCGGGAAGCCCGAAGAATACTCAGCTGCGAGTTTTCTCGATGGCAGAAGGTTCGAACCAATATTCCTCGCGCGACATCGATATCAATAGCTGGCCTAATGGGACGATCACTTTGAACGCGCCCGATGGTGTGGACAATTTCTCATTCGGCTGGCCCGGTAATGCGATAACAGGCGCGACGCGCCGCACTAACAGTGAGGTCTGGTTCGCGTGGAACACCTCGAGCAATACGAATTTCAAAAACGCGCACGTGGAGGTTGTCGAAATCAACACCTCGAACTTCAGCAAGATCGCGCAATGGCAGATTTGGAATGATGACTATGCTTTTGTGGATCCCTATCTCGCGACGAATGGGAATGGCGAAGTCGGCATCGGGCTCGTGTGGGGCGCCGCCAATACTAATTATATGAGTCACGCCGTGGGAATACTGGGCGATTTCATCGTATGGTACCCTGAGCTTAGCACCGCATCGCCTGTCGCCTCGCAAATCCGACTGGGTGATTACTTCAGCGTTTCGCGCAATCCCAGTAACTCACTTCTGTACGATGCAAGCGGCTATGCTGTCCTGAAGCAGCCAGCCCCGGCTACTGGCTGGTATTTCGATCCATACTATATCCAGTTCGGCCGGGATTCGGTCACCAAAGGCGGCTCGTCGGGCATCCATTAATTCCGTGCCCTCCAGTTGCATGAGGAAGCATGGGGGTCGTATCTCAACAGTTAAGATTTCGACTCGAATCGGGAACGCGGCGTCGAGTTTTGCTTCTTTCTTCGTCCGCTCCTGTCTTGGCCGTGTTAGTGAGATCGGCGGTAATACAATGGAAAACAAACTGCATTTAATCATTAGGTAATCGCAGTTACGGCTGTAGGATCAGGCTAATAGCGCAGCGTCAATCGATCGCGCAGGTGTGCGGCCCCCTTTTTCTCCGCACACAAAAACCGCATCATGAATGCTATCGCTGCTCATAGACATGAGCTTGAGCGATTGCTTAAGGACTTGTCCGGCGACATCGCATTCTCAGGGATAACTTTCGTGACGTTGGTGGATGCGCATATCACGCGCCTCGACGCAAATTGCGCAGATATCAGCGCCGGCGTCAATCCGGTTCCGGCGCACATAAACCGGAGAATTAAGATAGAACCAACATTGACTCAGAACTGCGCGCTTTACTACGCGCAACATAAAAGTTCAAAACCGCGCGCCTCCTTTTTCCAAAGATTTCGCGCTGCGGCCCGCAAGCAAGCGCCGGAAACCTATCAGCAATTGACGCACGGCACACGTTTCAGGCGGCTACCCCTTTAACCGAGACAACGGCCGCTGAGTGATCTTGGTCAGCGCGAGGCCAAATAGATACATCGGTGAAAATGATCGGTTGTGTTTCGCCTAATCCGGGCGATACTCCGCGCTTATTGGATTACGCTGGTTAACTTCACTGCTCGGTAGATCGTCAGGTGAGCGTTGCTCATTGGTGGTTTGAAACCCGATTCACGGGAACGGCTCTGTAGCTCGGTAGTTTTTCCAAATTCAAACACAATGAAAATGTACGTAGGTAATCTCTCATTTGAGAGCACCGAGAACGATCTTCAGGATCTGTTCGAACCACACGGCACCGTCAACGAAGTCCATCTGATGATGGACCGTATGACCGGCAAATCGCGTGGATTTGCGTTCGTCACGATGAACGACGGCGCACAAGCCAACGCCGCGATGAGCGCGCTCAATGGTCGTGAACTTAACGGCCGCACGTTAACTGTTAACGAAGCGCGTCCGCGCGAAGAGCGTCCTTTTGGTGGGGGCGGCGGCGGCAAGCGCTCGTTTGCAGGCGGCAATCGCCGGTAGATCGGTTGGCCGTTAGTCTGTAGGGGAAGCAGTCTGCTTCCCGAAGGATGGGAACCTAACAGCATCCCCTACAGTTCAACCGGGTGTGGAAGAGCGAAATACGCATCATGAATTCTGAGAAAGCGATCCAACTGGAGGGCACCATCATGATGGTGCTGCCCGGAACCATGTTTCGCGTCGCGCTCGCGAACGATCGCCTGGTTCTCGCGCACATTTCCGGGAAGATGCGCAAACGTTTCATTCGGCTTACAATTGGTGATCGAGTGAAAATGGAAATGTCACCGTACGACACCGCCAAAGCGCGAATTGTTTATCGACTCTGACATGGCGACAAGATTTTTATTCGATCCGCCGCGACGGCCCAAAGCGAAGACTGGCCCTAATCTCAAAAGCCTGCTCGTGCGCTGTCCTTCGACATCGAAGCTGACGGATACCGGCAAAACAATCGAAGAAAAACGCTGGCCGACAGTCAAACTGAAAACACAAAAGTTTACCTGTGTGCACTGCGGCAGCGTTCATACATGGACAAAAGCGGACGTTATCCTTGGACGGCCGACGTGAGTGAACCGGCGATTCTTCATTTTATTTTGTACCATTGATTTTTCGGATTCCAACCGATCGCTTTAACTGGACGACAAGCTCGTTCCTGATCGGTACGGATTTACGAAGAAAACTCGATAATTGATCCGCTTTCACGCGAGGTTAGGCGCGATAAGTCATCGAGAGCGGCAGCGTGGTTTTGCTAGTCCCATGATTCTCGATGGTAAGGCTGACATTTGTTGAAAAAACACTAACTCAGGCTGCCTAATGACCACGACGATCAACCGCGTCGCTTTTCTAGGAGATTATGTGCCCAGGCAATGTGGCGTGGCGACGTTTACGACTGACATTTGTGAGGCGGTCGCAGCCGAGTACCCGCATTGCGAATGCATCGTTGGAGCGGTTAACGATCGGCCCGAAGGCTATGACTATTCGGCGCGTATCCGTTTTGAGATCGACGAAAAGGAGATCGATTCATACCGGCGCGCGGCGGATTTCTTAAACATTAACAACGTCGAAGTCGTCTCGGTCCAACACGAGTTTGGCATCTACGGCGGGCCGGCCGGAAGTCATTTGCTTGCTTTGCTGCGCGATCTGCATATGCCCGTCGTGACGACGCTCCACACTGTGCTGCGTGAACCTAACGAGTCGCAAAGATTCGTCATGGAGCAGCTCAATGCGCTCTCGGATCGTTTTATCGTGATGGCCGAACGTGGGCGAGGGTTGTTGAAGGAAGTCTATGGCATTTCGCCCGAGAAGATCGATCTCATCCCGCACGGTGTGCCTGACGTGCAGTTCATCGACCCGACTTTCCACAAGGATCAGTTCGGCGTGGAAGGTAAGACGATGCTGCTTACGTTTGGACTCCTTTCGCCTAACAAAGGCATTGAGTACGTAATCGAGGCGTTACCGGAAATTCTCAAGGAGTACCCGAATGTCGTTTATATTGTCCTTGGTGCGACACATCCCAATCTTCTTTCGCGGGAAGGCGAGTCTTACCGGTTAAAGCTTGAGCGTCTGGCTGAAGATCGAGGCGTGACGGGCAATGTTATTTTCTACAATCGCTTCGTGACGCTGGAGGAACTAACCGATTTTATAGGCGCGGCCGACATTTACATCACCCCGTATCTTAATGAAGCGCAAATCACGTCCGGCACCCTGGCCTATGCTTTCGGCGCGGGTAAAGCGGTGATTTCTACTCCTTATCTCTACGCGCAGGAGTTACTCGCGGAGGAGGGCGGCATTCTTGTGCCCTTTCGGGACAACAATGCTATTGCCGAAGGAGTAACTCGCCTCCTATCCAATCCTGCACTGATGGCGGGAATGCGAAAACGTGCATGGAAACTCGGACGCGAAATGATCTGGCCGGTAGTAGCCGGTCGTTACATGGAAAGCTTTGAGCGCGCGCGTGTGCGTTCGACCGTTCCGGCGCGCAGAGCCTTTGCCGTTCGAACTCTGGGAAATCGTCCCTATGAATTTCCGCCGCTAAAACTTGATCATCTTTTACGGATGACCGACAACACCGGAATTTTCCAGCACGCTATTTTCAACGTGCCGAATTACCGGGAGGGGTATTGCACCGATGACAATGCACGCGCGTTTATCCTGACCCTGCTGCTTCCGGAGATGACCAGTCGTGTAGCACAACGGGACGTTGAACGCCTGGCCAGTACGTATCTTTCGTTCTTATGGGATGCATTCGATCAGGAAACGAAGCGGTTTCGGAATTTTATGAGTCATAGCCGGGGATGGCTGGAAGAGATCGGTTCGGAAGACAGTCACGCGCGAGCGCTTTGGGCTGTGGGAATGGCGCTTGGCCGATCCAGCAATGACGGTCATCGCAATCTTTGCGCGCTCTTATTCCAAGGGGGTTTGCCGGTTGTAGAGCAGTTCACTTCGCCGCGGGCCTGGGCCTTCGTCCTGCTCGCAATGCAGGAATATCTGCGCAGCTTCTCCGGAGATCGGATGGTGAATCAGCTGCGTGACCTGCTCACGACGCGACTGCTCGAATTGTTTCAAGTTAACAGTTCGAAGGACTGGGAATGGTTCGAGTCGGTCGCCACCTACGACAACGCAAAGCTTTCACATGCGATGATCCTGAGTGGCCATTGGACTTCGCGTGGCGAGGTATTCCAGGCAGGTTTGCAGTCGCTCCGCTGGCTGGTGGAAACCCAAAGAGCGAAGGCCGGACATTTCGCGCCGATCGGCTCCAATGGGTTTTGGAAGCGCGGCGGCAAACGCGCGCGCTTCGATCAACAGCCGGTGGAAGCCTATGCTACCATCTCGGCTTGTCTGGAGGCTTTTGCTCTCACGCATGACGAATACTGGAAGCGCGCGTCGCGACGCTGTTTCGAGTGGTTCCTTGGTCGAAACGATCTCGAAGAATCGCTCTATGATTCCAGCACGGGAGGATGTCGTGACGCTTTGCATCAGGATCGCGTGAGCCAGAATCAGGGAGCAGAATCAAGTCTTGCGTTTTACTTATCTCTCGCGGAGATGACGCAGGCGGAAACCGCGCCTGACTTAAAGATTCCGAGCCATAAAGTTGGATGAAACTTCATCCGACGGGCATCCTTCTTTGGCCGGACAACAAACGCGTGGTGGTGCGTCCGTTCATCCCCATCAATACCACGCGTGTCGAGCATATCATCGCGCGCGCTCTCGCGCTAAGCGAGCAGGAAACCGAACAGCAGCTTTCGTTAGTTAGAGGGGATTTCGGCGAGAGACATATCGAACTAGATAAAAGTTGGCTGCGGCATTTTGAAAAAGTGCGAGCGCAGATCCCAGACGGCGAGACGATTTCCGAACCACGCCGCTTATTCATCGGCGCGCTGTTTTCCGGTGAGTATGCACTCGAATCGGCAGCCTTGTTCAACCCTTCGATTGTGCCGCATCCTAACCAGACTGGTCTAGGTCAGGGCGATCTTCGTTTTATCTTGAGCCTGCGCGCGACCGGTGAAGGACATATCTCGTCGATCCAGTTTCGAACCGGAGTAATCCATCGTGATCATTCAATAGAGATCAAGAAGACGACGTCTTTTGTAACACTGCCTGAGCTTAATCCTAATCCCACCTACTTTAAACGCGCCTTCCTGGACAAACTAGGCGAGATGGGACTTGAGAACGACTGGGCCGCCTCGGTCATGGAACGATTAGGTAAGACCTTTCTCCTTGATGAGTTGGATAAGTCCATCCAGCACGCAGCGTCCGACGAAGCTTCTGCACACACGCGCGATGTGCCGCGAACTTTGGAGTGCATGCACTGGCTGGCGGAATCCAACTACGAAATTCATTTTGCTCCTTTTTCGGAAATTTCGGAACGCATTATTTTTCCTGTGTCGCCTAACGAGAGCAACGGCATTGAGGACGCTCGTTTCGTGCGTTTTGTCGAAGACGATGGGAGCGTTGTCTACTACGCAACTTACACAGCATACAATGGTCGAGTCATTCTACCTCAGCTGATCGAGACCGAGGACTTCCTTGACTTCCGTGTCCTAACTCTTAACGGGCCGGCGGTGCAAAACAAAGGCATGGCTCTCTTCCCTCGACGGCTCGATGGACGCTACGTGATGCTTTCACGACAGGATGATGAGAACCTTTACCTGACGTTTTCGGACGACCCGCATTTTTGGAGCGATCCAGTGCTCCTACAAGAGCCCCTACAGCCTTGGGAGTTTGTGAAGCTCGGTAACTGTGGCTCGCCGATTGAAACCGAAGCTGGCTGGTTAGTTCTTACTCACGGCGTTGGTCCAATGCGAAAATACTGCATTGGAGCGATCTTGCTCGATTTGCACGATCCTGCAAGAATCATTGGCCAGCTGAAAGAGCCGCTGTTAAGACCGGAAGCGAACGAAAGGGAAGGCTACGTTCCTAATGTCGTTTACTCCTGTGGGTCCCTCGTCCATAACGGGCAACTCATTTTGCCTTATGGCATTAGCGATACCGCTTCGAGCATCGTTAGAATTGAATTAAGCGAGCTTTTGACTGCCCTTACCTAAAGACCGGAAGTTTCTGATCGCTGATAACGAGAACAACGCGTTGCGCTTCTTCATTGCTACGTGAGTATCCAGGAAAGCAGGAATTATGAGGGAAAGAATCAAAACTCCCGCCAAAGAACGACGTGACATTAGCGGGATTTTGCCGTTAACTCAAAACCGAATCGTTAATCGCCTTTCGGCGCGAGAAGGAGGACAATCATGAAGCTGAAGAAGTTAAAGAAAAGGATCCAGGAGCTCGAGAAACGTCTGCGAGAAGACTCAGAGAAACTGGGCAGGTTACGAGGCAAACTGCAGCAGGCGGAGACGGCAAAAGCGTTGAAAGCAGCGAGAAAATCGGCCGCCCGTGCTACTGCGTTAGCCGGAAAAAATTCTCCGGAGCCAACAATTGGCGCGAAGAAACCGAGCAGTGCCAAGAAAACCAAGAAGAGGCTGAATCTTTCACCGGAGCGGCGTGCGCAACTTGCAGCAGCGATGAAAGCCAGGTGGGCTGCGAAGAGGGCCGCTGAGGGGAATAGCACAATCTCGTCGGACCAAAATTCTCCAACGCCGCCAACGCAGCCACCGGAAAAAAGAGGCGACGGCGTCTAAGCCCAGTTGGTGCGATCAGCATCGGTAGCGGCGCGACGCAGAATTGTCGCATCGTATTCGTACAGGCCCACCGGAGCTACGCCTTTCCACTTAATTTTCCTCTCGGAACACGAAAGACGTGCGCAAATTCACGGCTGCTTTTCCTCGCAAAGTTTTTGGAAAACCGGATCCGCGCGCAACGGGTCCCAGATTGGATCGAGCCTTAACAGTGCCGGCGTGATGGGCGTTGGACTGTAAAGCCAGCCACCATACGGCGCTTCTAACAATCGCGTGAGAGTTGCGATCGCACGAGTATTCTCGCCAATATCATCTCAACTAACGCTAGGTTCTCTTCGAAAGCGGGTCCAGACAACCGATCTTTGTTACTCGGCAAAAGCGTGATTGCACGCTGCGCTTCGTTGAGGGCTGAGTCCTTCTCGTCGAGCATGGCGTAAACGACTGCGAGCGCTGCTGCGATGAAGGCGTTGTCTGGTTGATCCTTCTTGAGCGACTCAAGCGTGCTGCGCGCTTGTTCAGCGCCAGCTTTTGCATGAGCGGTGTCACCAGCTACGCGCCGGGCCAACGCTAGCCCTATCTGCTTGCTGCCTTTCTCAATCCCAGAAGTAAATTGCAATCCAGCTTGTCGGGCTTCTACAAAGCGGATGCCCTCAGGATTTCGTTCAAGTCTCAATTGGGTCAGCTTGATTCGAACGGCCGCGTCCGAATTCGTTTGTGCGTTTACCTGCACGAGCGACTTAGCGGCTTCTTGGAGATTACCTTCGGCCTGGTAGATGCTGGCTTTCAATGCCATTAGAGACAATTCATTCGGCAGGATATTCAGTGCCCGATCGTAGAGCTTTTCCGCTTTCGGGAATTGTCGAAGTGCGGCGTATGTAAATGCCACTTCAGTCAGCAGCGCTATATTCCGCGGATTGAGGGCGAGGCCCCGTTCCCAATAGGCAACACTTTCATCCCAATGTCCCTCGCTTCGTGCAATTGCGCCAAGGGCGTATAAGACATCGCTGTTACCGGGCAACATTTTGCTGACGCGTCCGAATGTCCCTTTGGCCAGTCCGTAATCGTGTAGGACCCAATATTGATAATAACCCGTGAAGAGCAGAGTCTCGGGCGTGTTCGGTTGCAGTTTCTGCGCATTTTCTAAAGCTTCCTTTGCCGCATCGCGGCGAGCGGCAGTTGTGTCGCTGCGGTTAGAGTAAAGAAGCGCGTGCGCAAAAGAAAGTCGCGCCCAAGCGAGCGCAAAATTCGGGTCAAACCGCACCGCCAGGTCATAAAAATCGATGGCTTTAAAGAGGGCATCGCTGGAGTAATTGCTGCGTGCTTCAAAAGCCAATCCGCGTAAATAGGCATCGTAAGCTTGCGGATTGTTCGTGGGCTTGGCAGCCTACGCTTGCTCCTCACGGCCAGTCAGCTTCGCTTGCAACGACTCTGCTATTCCTTTAGCGATCTCGGTCTCGACGCTAAAAATGTCACTCAACTTTCGGTCATACGTCTCGGCCCAGAGCTGCGAGCCGGTTTGCACGTTAACCAAGTGAACATTAACCCTCACCTGATTGCCTGCCTTCTGGACGCTAACCTCAAGGATGTTCGCTACGCCAAGCTGCTTTGCGATTTCAGCGAGATTGCCCGGTTCGCTTTGATATCCCTGAGTCGAAGTGCGCGAAATCACTTTCAAATCCCCGATCTTAGCTAGACGCGTCAGGACTTCTTCTTGAATGCCATCGGCAAAATAAGCGTTATCCGGATCGCTGCTTAAGTTTTGAAAGGGCAGGACCGCGACCGATTTGTCGATTTTATCCCAGACGGCTCGTGGCAATAAAAAAAATCCAACGGAAGCAGAGATGATGACGGCAAGGGCGATGAGCAAAATAAGATTTCGTCGCCGATGAACTCCTGGCGTTTTTTGCTTGCCCTGGATCCCTTGCGGCGTGATGTCGTATGCCCAGGCGAGTATAAGCGCGATCGGAAAGCCGATTAACAAAAGCACAATCACGAGTCGCAAACTCCAATTCGGCAATTCCCATGCTGGAAACGCAGCCGAGGCGATTTGAATCAAGAATCCTGCGGCGACGATGTAAGCCGCGGCGACACGATAAACCTTTCGCCGCTGCAACTCCTCGAAGAAGCCGCTCATGATATAGGTGTGCCCACTTTGATCATAATCTCTTGCTGCGTGTCCGACAGGCAAATACCTGTCCAAAACCGATGTGCTCCTTCAATGAGCATACAAACAATGACATCACAAAGGACGGATCGGCTTTCCGAGCATGAAATTGTCTGGTGCGCCGATTGGCCGGAAAGGCCGACTTACGTGTAACGGACTAGCATCTGGTGCTGCCGCAGTCGACGCAGTGCTGAACCAGTCACGGCAGTGATTTGTAATGAGGTGCAGGAACGCGAGATTCAGACCGCCTCGCGATGACGGTGACGATAACTATGAACATCCACTTGTTCGATCTGGCAGGTTTCATCGGTGTTCTGCTGATCGTAGTTGCGTATTTGCTTCTGCAACTGGATAAACTCCCGAGCTCATCGCCGAGATATTCACTACTGAACGCAGGCGGAGCACTGCTAATAATCGCTTCGCTCATCTTCGCCTTCAATTTGTCAGCGTTTATCGTGGAGGCATTTTGGTTTTTGATCAGCTTGCTCGGTTTATGGCGATCGCTCATTTCCCGGAAAAATTCGCAGCGAAGCGTCCGGATCAATGGGAATGGCCACTAGTGGATTACGTGCCGCTGAGGTGCGCGTCGGCGTAGGCGCCTGTTCGATGTCGGATCCTCCGGATCGTATTCCCATAACCGCGACGGATTGCCGAAGACCGCGCCGAGTGCGCGGTCGGGCCAGATCTCGAAATAGCTCAGCAGCAGCGCCATCAGCGGAACCAGAACGAAGGCGAGGCCGTGGGCGGCCATGAAAAACATCGCTCCCGCGCGGAGCACCAGGAGATAAACATCCCAGCGCACACGTTGCTTCAGGTCGTTCTCAGGCAACGTGTCATAACTCGAGTGGAACGCCTTCCAGAAATGTCCGGCCGCGAGCGAGCCGAAGGTGACCCAGAACGCCGGGGACTGCGCGAGCTCGCGGCGGAGTTCGTTGCCGAGCAGTAGATCGTGGAGTGGAATCAACACGATCCAGTACGGCAGAGCGATGATGCCGACTAGGAAAATCCACGTCACCAAGCCGCGCACGAGATTCATCATCCACGACATCGCGCCCACCGATTTTGGCTGCGTCTCGCGTAGCAAGCGCGGAATTACCGCGGCGACGATCGCGGCCAACGCGGTAAGCCCATCGAACCAGTAGTTGAACACGGCGAGCGCAGCAGACCAGCCGAAGCCGTAAATGCCAACGACGGGAATCAGA
>JBBQRI010000032.1:0-16237 GCA_038214915.1 Chthoniobacterales bacterium | reverse complement strand
CGGATTAGGCGCCAGCGCGCGAGCAAGCGAGACGCGCTGCTTCATTCCACCAGACAGCTCGTGAATGTTGGCGCGCTCAAATCGGCTGAGACCGACCAGTTCGAGGTAGTACTTGGCAACGTCGTGCCGATCTTTGTTTGTTAGATTCGGCTTGAGCTTGAGTCCGAATAGAACATTCCCAAACACGTTCAACCACGGGAACAAAGCCGGTTCCTGAAACATAACGAGCCGCTCGCGACCGGGGCCGGTTATTGGTTTGCCATCAGCCTGCACCGTGCCGCTATCGGGTTTTTCGAGGCCGGCAATGATGTTTAGCAATGTTGTTTTGCCACAGCCGCTGGCGCCAACGAGGCAGACGAATTCACCTTCCTCAACATTCAGGCTCACACGATCGAGCGCGAGGACTGCTCCGGATGCACCTTTGAAGTTTTTCGAGACGTCCTCAATCGCGAGCTTCGAGGGCGCGATAACCTCGAGCTCCTCGGCGGCTGAGGAACGTTGGCGGGGAAGTCGTTGCATTACGGAGTTTCGACCAGCTTGGAAGTGTCTGTCGGACCTTTCAAAAAACCCGCATCTTTTCCATCCTGCACAGATTTGGCAATCAGATCACGGGATACTTCGCTTGTGAATTGAATCCTATTCCACGCCTGCGCGACAGCATCCGGCGCGAAATTAGCGCGTGTTTCAGCTTTGAGTTCCGCGATCAATAACTTCTGCGCTTCTGCTTGATTCTGTTGCATCCATTTCGTCAATTCCACATTCGCGTCTGCGATTTTCTTAACAAGCTCGCGTCGGTCATGCAGGAACTTCACACTCGATACGAGCCAGGTGGTGATCGCATCCTTGTCTTCGAGAAACACGTGCGCCTTCGCATCACGTTCCAGCCGGGTTACCCAAGGCTCGACTGTCCATACTGCGTCGACGCCGCCATTTTGAAACAGTGCGAGTTGATCCGGATTGGCGGTCGGAATCACCATGACGTCGCCGCCGGTTTGGGTGACGTGGAATCCTTGCGCTTTCAACCATGCCCGACACGAAATGTCCTGAGTGTTGCCGAGTTGAGGTGTGGCGATCTTTTTTCCGCGAAAATCGGCCGGCGCCTTGATCGGCGAATCAGCCTTCACTAACAGAGCCGCACCGCCATTGGCGGCACCAGAAATGACACGAATCTCCTCGCCGTTCGATTTGAAGTACGCGTTAAGCGCAGGCCCTGGCCCGACGTACGTCACATCAAGCGATCTGGCGAAGATCGCCTCCATTGCTGAAGGGCCCGCGTTGTAGGTAAACCACTGAATCTCGACGTTTGGGCCGAGTCGCTCTTCAAACCAGCCCTTGCCTTGCCGCGAAAGCGCGTGCGCGATTACGCCCTGCGCATGAGTGATGTTTGGAAAATGCCCGAACCGAATCGTCGTCTTCTCCTGCGCATCCGCAAAGTGCGAAAGGAGAAACATTCCAATTATCGCTGCGATCTTTGTTTTCATATTTGTTTTAGACAACCGGAGCCCGTCACAAACTGGTCAATGTGTTCGCCTTGGTTTGTAATTAGAACATCAACTGCATTCGTCCGATCACTTCGTCGAACTGATCTTCGCCGAACTCAGGATTTGCGTCGCGGAAATCCGACCAAGTATGAATGTAATTCACCATCAGTTTAAGATCGTCACCGCGGATGTAGTAATTAAGGCCGCCGACGATTGACAAGATACCGTCATTACCCTTTTGCCCTGGATTTAAATGCTGCCACTGAACCACGGCCTGCAGTTTTTTGGGTATCAGGAAATAAGCGCCGGTAACATAAAACCCGTCGGTCGTAAATCCGTCGAAGCCCGGAGGTACTCCGTTGACGGTGCGCGGATCAACGTGTTCTTGAAGGAATTCACCAATTAAATCAAACGGACCCATCCTGAGCCAGGCGTCGACGCTCCACGCGGTTCGCTCATCCGCTCCCGGTAGAACGAAGGGCGAAAGAGAACCGTCGGAGTTCACCAGTAAATTCAAGCTTTGTGAGATGTTCGTTCCCTGATCATCGCGGCTGTTCAAGACGTCAGCGCCAAGCTTGAGAAAGGATCCCTTTCCGAAAACGTCCTTCAGCAACGTGGATTCCAGTCTGCCCACATACATGAAGTTATTGTTGTCGTTATTGGTGGTGTTCCGCCCGTTGCCGTTGAATATGCCAGCGTAGTAGGTCAGCAGGTCGGCTTGGTCAGGCCAGATGGTCGCGAACGGTTTCCCCCAAAGCTGAATTCCAATTTGTCGCTCGGGCGTGATCGCGCCCGTTGGGAGAGTCCTCTCGATCGTATATAGAGTGGGGTCCGGAGTTAGCTGGTCCAAGCCGAATGGCGCTTTCCATTGGCCCATCTTAATCTGCGCCCACGGATACTGATGCCAGTTGATAAAAATGTCCGTGGCCTCGAACGCCGTTCGGTTCGAATTTAAGCCGTCGCTGTTTTCAAAGTCCCCTTCCATCTTGAAATCAAATTGCTCGGCAAAGTCGCCAGTAAGGTTGATTCGGGCGCGGCGAAGACGGAAGCGGTCCTTCAACGCGGTCTGGCCAAAGCGTCCTTCAAACGCCGAGACATCACCATCTTCAAAATTCATCTGGACGAATCCGCCCAGCACCAGTTTCAATTCTGGTCCCCGCTGCTGCACAAACAGAGGCGGTTTGTCCGCTTGGGGGACAGCTTTCTCGACATACGTTTTTCCGTCGTAAGTCACCTTGGTTTTGAATTTTCCGTCAGGAACAGCGGCAGTTTCCTTCTTCAGGCTCCGGACTTCGGCTTCCAGTTCAGCATTGCGCTTTTGCAGTTGCTCCACTGCGCGTTCAAGCTTCTCCAGTCGATCAGATTCCGAAGCGCTCTGCGCAGTTAGCGGCTGAATGGCAGCCAGGACGCTGGCAAGCAGAGCGATGTTTCTGGTTGAACAATGTTTCGTCATTAACATGATTCTCTCCTATTTCACCGGACGTTTGGCGGATGATTGTTTGTTTGGTTCCCTGACGACCCTGAAAAGCGATTTGCGTGCCGCGCCTCTTCGCTTGCTACGAAGTGCCTCCGTTTTTTGGGACAACATCGATGCAAGCGAAATCGATCGGTGCAGAAAAGGCGGCGTAACTTTGTCGCGTCGATATTTGCGAAGCGTGATCTCGACGATGTCTGCGAGAGTATAACGATCCAAGATTGTGCGGATGGCGTTTCGCACATCGAACATCAACATCCGTAGCCCGCAATGGTTCTCGTCCGGACATGAGCAGCGAGCGTATGACGTTTGGCTGACGCAGCGGATCGGCGCCAACGGGCCATCAATAAGACGAATGACGGCGCCGAATTTGATTTGGCTCATCGGGAGAGAGAGAGAGTACCCGCCAAACTTCCCGCGTCTGCTTGCCACGTAGCCGGCAGATTTTAGCTGCGTAAAAATCTGCTCAAGAAATTTGATCGGCAGTTTCTCTTTTGAGGCGAGCTCGCTGATCTGAAGCATGGGCCAGCCGAGCTCGGACGCGATCCCCAGGTCAATGAGCGCGCGCAATGCGTACTCGCCACGTTTGGAAAGTTTCACTCCCGGTTCCTCTGTTACGCGTGATTGTCTACTAGTTTACTAGGGTTTCAATATCATACTACGGCAGTAGGAAATAAAAGTTCAAGTATTTTTTAAATCGGAGCGCAAAATGTTTTTGGCGGTATCGCAACGCTGCTGACCCGCCAAGCGATTTCCGTCCTTTCCGACGACGTGCTTACAGATCGGTCTGCAGCCGACCGGTACCGATCGCACTTGAAGACTTTGAAACTGCCGCTGCAGAACTGAGGAGACGCCCAGCCCTCTTCAGGCGGTGTAGCCGAATCGCCGGTCGAGCTCGATCATTGAGTCTGCAGCAAATTGTTGGTCCTCGGCCGAAAGGTACTCACGATAGCCGCCTATCTTCCCGCGACGCACTTTGAACGACTCTGGATCGCGTACGTCGCCCGGATGCAGAATGTTTGAATCAAACGCCCCCGCAGCCTCGAGCTTTTGCATGTTCTCGAAGCGGGAAAACTCGAGTGCGTCCTGGAAGATCGTACCGTCGGGCTGTGATTCGCCAAGCACGGCAAGCAGATCCCGAAAATGTTCTGCCGGTGAGGCACGCAGTGCTTCATATCTAACGAGAGTGAAATTGTCGCGCTGAGACAACTCGTTAAGCCAATCGTTCATAGCATTAATAATGGCGGCCATGCCAAACTTTTCGTCGCGCAACATTTCACTCACGGTCTTTTGCTTGAGCTTACCCGGCGCGTTTGGATCCCGTCTTGTCAGTTGCAAGTAAAGAGAAACAAAACAATCACGCGGATCTCGGGCCAGGAGGATGATCTTCGCCCGTTTAAGCTCGCGTCGCGGTACGAGATATTTGCCGCGGACCCTGTCCCAACGATCACCTTTTGTCCGGTGCTCGAAGAGGTCATGAGAGAAGACAATTCGCGGAAGACCGGGCAAAGCGTAACGTCCCGGACGCAACGTGAACTCAAGGCCGAAGCGTCTGCAGAAGTAAGCGCAAAGAAATGCGCGAAGCCATGTGCGGCCACTCTTCGGGATGGAGAGAATGATGGCGTCACCGCCTGAGAGTTCGCGCGCGCGACTGCTAAAGTTGCGTCGAGTCCACGTCGAATTTGTTAGGCGAAATCGCGACCGCGAAATGCGCTGGCTGCTACCTGGAAAGTCAGACACCGCCACCAGGGGACTTTCCTTGTAATCGGCCGTCGGTTCCGGCTGTGCCCCGGCCAAAGATTCAGATGTGATTTCGATCGCCATTCGACTCGCTCGGACCAGCCTCGGACTGCTTGCATAAGACTGCAAACAGAGGTACTTGTTCAAGCACAAATTATTTTGGGGGCGTACTGGCTTCGACTCATCGTTGGAAGCGCAGACGGCATGTCGAGGATGGTTCGTTGGCCTCGTTAAAAACCGAACCAAAAAAAATAAACGCAGATCACCAAGATCTCGCTCTCGCGGCTTAATTGACCGTGACGTTTGGAGTTGGACGCCTGCTACGGCGCCAAACGTGGACAGCAGGCTAATCAAACGGCGGAGCGACCGCGCCGGATGGTGAAGGAAATTCGTGGACGCTCGGGAGCCGGCAGTGTGCCGGCGCAAGGTTCGGCTCCCTAAAACTTATCACCGGATAAACATGTAGATGTTTGCGTGGATAGCGAAGAGGACAGGGGTTCAACTCCCCTCGCCTCCACTCCTCATTCTAATTCGCAAGCGCAGGCAGCGCTAAATTCCAGGGCGACGGTTTTGTCGCTTCCAGATGTGACCGACATAGTGGCGACATACATCGACTTGGTGCAACTGATTTGGCCGCGCCATAAAATCGCGGTCCGTCACGGCGCTTTGGACTTCAACCATTCGCTCCAATCGCGTGGTCGGCCATTTGGATTCGCACGGGCATAATTATAAAAAGCCCGGATGAATTCCGCGCGCTGTGCCGCGTAAGGAGCCTTCCAGTTCCCAGGTTCATCAGGCTGAAGCACGTCATAGCCGCGACTCAGGATTTTTTGGCGCTGAACGATGTTCTCCAGTGACACGCGGTTGGCGTTTCGCAGCATGTCATACAACACCATGAAGGTGGTCGTTCGTCCCAGCCCGGCTTCGCAGTGAAAATGCGCCCAGGCATTTTCTGGAAGCGCGCGGACCGCGAGAACAAATCGGTCCACTTCATCATCGAGCGGTCGCGTGTGATCGGTGACGGTGATGCGGACATAATTCGCGCCCGCGAGTTGGACAACATCTCGCTCAATGCTCGCGCGTTCGACAGTGACCTGTTGCGGTGGAACGGAATTGGGATTGCCGTGTTTCACCAGGTGGCCCGGTCGAACATCAATTTTGCTCCCAGGCTTAAGCGATGCCACCCGCGCAGCTTCATTGGCTTCAATGTCGGTCTGAGTTCGACCGACGTTTGCCCAATCGCGTGACGCATACCAGCTGACGGGCAGATCGTTCACGAATATGTGCGTTTCCTGCCGCAAATCGAAAACGGTTACAGGTCCACGCGTTCGCGCCAGGACAAGCTTTAGACCCTCCGAAGTAAATTCGCCGCTGCCCGATGCCCGTAGATCACGCAGTCCGAATATTGCACCAGGAGCTTCGCTTGTCTCCGGCGTAAGAGGGTCATCAGTAGTACGCAAATTCCGAGGTGGATCGTTGGCCAACTTCAGGTCGATGTCCCAAATCAACACCGGCGTGTCGGGAGAACGACCAGGCTGATTGTTTTGTTCAAGATCGGAGGCCGGAAGACTGGTGGCCCAAATGACAACAGCGAATGCGAAGCCCCTGACGCGAGACCAACGCGAGAAAATTCATCGAAGCGTGCTGAACGCTGCTGATTGGGCAGTTATGCTCGGGGCGCAAGCCGGCCCGCAGTGGTCGTTTGTTGAATCATTTCGCGACGAAGCGCACTTGTATCGCGGCCTCTCGCGCGCGTCCACCACAGGACAATGGGCGACGCGATGAAGATGGACGAATAGGTTCCGACGATGACGCCGATAAGAAAGGAGAACGCGAAGTCGTTTAGAACCGGGCCACCAAAGAAATACAGCGCGAGTACCGTCAGCAAAACTGTGCCTCCGGTGAGGATCGTTCGCGAAAGCGTTTCGTTAATTGACGTATTCATAACTTCCGCCACCGATCCCGACAATCGATCGCGCAAGCCACTGCGAATGCGGTCGAACACGACAATCTTATCATTGATCGAGTAACCGGCGATCGTTAGGACCGCCGCCACCATAATCAAGGAAAGCTCACGCCCGCTCAGGGCGAAGATGCCGATAGTGATAATAAGATCGTGCGCGAGCGCTGCCAGTGAAGCCACGGCAAACGAGGTGGCAAATCGGAAGCTCACGTAGATAAAAATTCCCAGCAGTCCAAGCGCGAGAGCCAGCGCGCTCTTTGTCGCCAGTTCTTTTCCGACCAGCGCACCGACGTGGTCTGTCTGTTCGAACTTCAGACCTGCTGTCGGCAAGGCTTCGCTCAGCCGCGCTTTAATCTTATCGGCGGCGCCTGAATCGGCTCGAATGCTGATGAGATCGCGATTCGCCAGCTTTTCCGATTGAATAACGCTGTTTTGAAACCCGGTATGGGCCAGCGCGCCGCGTACTTCATCGGGTGTCAGCTTGTGTGCCGCAGAGATAACAAGCAAATCGCCTCCTCTGAAATCGGCACCGAGATTGCGCTGACCCTTCATGAGTAAAACGCCAAGGCACAGAACCGTGGCTACGGCGGATATCGACACGAACTTGGGCGCGTTTCCAAGAAAATCGAACCCCTTTGAACGAATGAGATGAAGCATGGACACACGCTTCAACCAGCCGAGCGCGAATGCCCACGAAAAACAGGTGTACGTGACCAGTAGCGACGAAAACATTGACGCCACGATGCCGATGGTCAGCGTGAGTGCGAAACCCTTAACCGGTCCACTCGCTAGCCAAAAAAGAATCGCAGCTGTAAGGAACTGGGTGACGTGCGCGTCGAAAATCGCGCTGAAGGCTTTTCGATAAGAGGTATCGATGGCCACACGAAGCGATTTCCCCTGTGTAATTTCATCCCGAAGCCGTTCGTAGATCAGAACATTGGCGTCCACCGCGATCCCCAAGCTGAGAATGAGGCCAGCAATGCCGGGAAGCGTCAGGACGCTATTGAACATGCCTAGCACGCCAACCACCATGATGCAGTTGATCAGCAAAGCTACGTCGGCGATAAGACCGACCATCCGGTAATAAATGATCATGAACACGACCACCAGGATAAAGCCCGCAATTCCTGAATAGATGCCGCTCTTGATCGAGTCGCTGCCGAGGCTGGCTGAGACTTGGCGCTCCTCTTCGATCTTCACTGGGGTTTGCAGAGGATTCTCCAGCACGCTGGAAAGATTGCGGGCCTCCGGCTCGTCCATGCGTCCGCCGCTGATGACCGCGTTACCGCCGTAAATAGCCGTCTTAATGACAGGCGCGGATTGAATTACGCCATCAAGGACGATCGCGAAGCGATGATTCACATTTGCTTCGGTAATTTGACCGAAGGTTTTCGCGCCTTCTGTGTCGAACCCGAGTGTGACTTCCCATCCTTCCTGACCGTATCCGGCAGATGCTTGCGAAACGTGGTTGCCGCCGAGATCTGCCTTCTTTCTAACGAGCAAACGTTCCTCGATCGGCTTTCCGCCCTCAACTTGCTGTTTGTAAGTTTCGATCCGGAATTCTGGCGGAATCACTTCCTTTCCTTCATCAATCGCTTTCAAGCGTTGACCATTGTCCGGATACACGAGGCGGAACTCTAGCTTCGCTACGCGTGAAAGTTGGTCGCGCGCCTCCTGGATGTTGGCAGCGTCAAGACCCGGGATTTGCACCAGAATACGATCATTGCCTTGTGGCGTGATAATCGGCTCGCTTACCCCAAAGCGGTCGACACGCTTGCGGATAGCCTCAATGGCCTGATCGACCATCGCTTTTGTAATTGGCCGCTTTCCACCATCGGCGCTTGCTGGCGGCTCCAACCGAATCAGAAACGAAGTGCCGCCTTGAAGGTCGAGGCCGAGATGGATCTTCCCGTGGCGAATCACTGTCCCATCCGGTCGCTTCTCGTCGAAAGGCGGATAGGTCGACCAAAGGCAAAACGCCGTGACCACGATTGTCAGCACAGTCCCTAAAATGCGGCGTAACCGATCGCCTTCGCTCGCGAAATACCAGCCGAACAGCACCAGTATGGTGAGGCCGATAAAAAAAGTGAGCCCCGATTGCGTCATGGAACCTTCGATCCTCGATCTTCGATTTTCGATTTACTCATCGGCGTTGCTAGTTCGGTCCGGCTTAGTAACGGCAGCGTTTTACCTTACGCCTCTTTCAGGACGCTGGTAATTGCCGATTTGTCGATCTCGATTTTTACGTTGTCAGCCACTTTCACGAGCACGGTGGTCTCTTTCACGTTCGAAATTAGACCGTGAATGCCGGCGTTAGTCACCACGCGGTCACCGGTTTTCAAGTTTCCAATTAATTTCTGTTGCTGTTCCTGCCGCTTCTTTTGCGGCCGAATCATCACAAAATACATGATGATGAAAATGAAAATAAGCGGGACGAAAAACGAGCCAATGCCGCCGCCGGGCATAGGTCCAGGCGATCCCGTTTGAGCCTGAGCGAAAATCATGCAGAGCATATAGAGAATTGGAGAGCGCACCTTAAGCACGAACGCGCCCGCTGCAATCGTTCTTTGGCGCGATCCGTGTTTTAACGAGTGGATTCACACTTGGGGTGAAATTGTGAATTCACGTGCTAATCTCTAGCGCCGAAAAGAGCTTCGAGGGGGGTATAGCTCAGCTGGTAGAGCGTCTCGTTCGCAATGAGAAGGCCAGGGGTTCGAATCCCCTTACCTCCAGTTTCTCTCGTGTCTGCGAAAAGACCGTTACTGACGAAGCCGACCAGGTAATGCACCTGCCGGTTGAAGATTAGCAGCACCGAAAGGCAGTGCTTGCGTTGTGACTTGCGGCGCAGCGCGAGACTGTTTTGCCGTCCAGATTTCAATGAGGCGAACAAAACAGTATGCAAATATCACGGGCCAGAGCACCAGCAGAGTGATGTCTCGACCGAGATTAAATGTGAGACCGGCGCCCAGCATGAACAACGCGAGGCGCAGGAGCGAATTTCTTTGTTCCCACCAGCGGAAGAGTAGACCGGTCCAAAGCGCCATGATAATGCATGCTGCCAGTGGGCCAAAGAATGGGCCAAAGTTTAAAACGCCACCCCCGATCACTCCAGTGGAAATGGTAGCAGAAACGCCGAGCTCGCTGTTCGGGTCCTCCAAGCCGCGCCATTTCGCGTAGTCAATTCCAACTAACGGCTTTGAGGGCCAAATCACGCGCGGAATCACGTTCAGCAGCTCGTTCAGATATCTACCACCATACGCCGGAGACGCTGCTCCGCTCTGTAGGTAAGTGTTCACAAAGCAAAGCTCCTGAATCATGTTCAACCCACTTTGGCGCAAATCTTCATCTACAAGCTCGTACGGATGTTCAGCAGAGAGCAAGTCTCTGAAGCCGGTGCCGCGAAACGCGGTCACTAATTTGAAACCCTGATCCAAACAGAGAAATGCAACTCCCAGAACAGCGAATTTTACGATCAGCAACTGACGGCCGTAAAGCAGATACGTGATGAGAAACGGCAGAATCGCTGCAAGGAAGTGGCTGCGTGCTCCTTCGAAAAGGAAATATGGGAGCGAAATAACAAACATCGCTCCAGCAAGCAAGCGCCAGAAAACGCTGCGCTGAAAGAACACCAATACGCCGAGAAGCGCAGTAGTTGCATTGAACATGTAGCCGGCGGAGGCGATCAAAAAGCCGGTTGCCGAAGTTGATACTGCTTCACGCCCCCACATCGTCGCACCTGAGCGTGAATCGACTGGGAACAACGCGCCGATCACATCGCCTCCCATCCGGGCAATACCAATGATCAAAAGTAGAAGCCAAATCGCTCCGGCGCCGATTAAGATTTGCTCAGGAGTAAAAGCCTGCGGAACAAGCCCAGTGCTCCCCCGTTGAACAATCCAACGCAATGCAACGGGCATGAAAAATCGAAAGCCGATCAAAAAGAGCAGTACCTGCCCATAACTTTGACTGATTAAGAACGCAGGAATGTAGGTGTACTGCTCCGGGTTCAGAAAAGGATCGACGAAATACCATCCGAACACTGTCACATAGACGGCGAGCGTGATGGAAAAGCTATCTCCGTTCAGCAGCTTCAAGCAGCTCTCCACGGTCAGTACGAGCAACGCTGCGGCGGCAAGATAGAATGTTAGTTCACTCGTGACCATGAACGAAGGCGCCGCGCACAGTATAAAACACAAACATCAAACTAAAAGGCGTCATTAATTTGACGTAACATCACTAAACCCTTGGACAAGATTTTGCAGTCGTTGGCCGAGCATACCTGTTGTGAATTCATTCTGCACATGCGAGCCGGCAGCCAGTGTTTGCAGCCGATTTGGATCGGCGACCCAGTCTCGAATCGCTGCTGCAATGCACCCTGCGCTCGGTTCCTGGAGAATAATCCCGTTGCGGCCGTTCTCGACTACGCCGCCACAACATTTGGACGAAATGACGGGCAAGCCGTACGCTTGCGCTTCGAGCTGGGTAATCGCAAATCCATCCGAGAGTGTCGGAAGAATGAATACGTCGGCAGCTCTGTACTTTTCAGCCGTCTCCTTTCGCGTCACCGGACCAAACCATTTCACGCGCGCATTGTCTGCTGCTTTCTCTGCGTTTGCGATTTGAACGGGTCCAACGATCCAAAATTCGACCGGCTCATCGCGCAAAGCTCTAGCCGCTTGCAGTAATCTGGAGACGCCCTTACGCAAATTCACCTGGCCTAGGAAAAGCACGCGCATCGGTCGGTCTCGCGTGAAGCGCGCAGGGTACGATCTTTCTTGTCTGATTTCGGTCTTCTGATCTCCGACTTCTGACGCTCCGTATGCCAAAGGTATCGATGTTAATTTTTCACTCGGAATTCCACTGCGCATCAAACCTTCTCGCGACCATTCGGAATTAACGACGATACGGTCGGCAAGGTCGCACTCTTGACGCCAGGAAGCCCAGTAATCTGACGGCGCCGCCCGCCACTCACCTGCCAGCCCAGGCACTCGTGCCACCTCTTCTGCCACAATCCTCTCTTCCTCAGGGCCAGGGTCAATCTGGACAAGCAGTGTTTTCCAACCATGCAATTTAGCGAACCGAAATGGTTCGAGCGCAGCGTAGCTGTAGCTCAAAAGAACGGGTTGAGAGCTAAGAGTTGAGAGTTGAGAGTTGAGCGCGCCGACGACCTTCCGTTGAAACCACTGATTGCGCGCGATGATTCTTTCCCATTCGGCAAGCCGGCGCGCGCGTGCAAGCATTTCGAACAAGATCACGGACGAATTGAACGCTATTACACGCGCGTCGCTCAGGTCGCGATGAAACCGGTCTGCGAGGCTGCCAGCGGAGATTTTCGCCAGGACGGATGAAGGCGGAACCCATGCATCAGTAAGAAGACAACCGAGCAATCCCTGAGATAATAACGCGCGTGGAATCACGTAATGCTCCCGAGCGCCCAGCTGACAACAGATCCACTTCATTGGGTTAGACACATCTCGTGAATGCATTGTCATGTTGAGCGAAGCGAAACATCTCCGGCTATTTGCCTCGTAGATCCGTCCAAGTTGTTGATCAGAGATTCCTCGCTTCGCTCGGAATGACACTCCGCGAGGGCTTCACGGCAAACTAAGCCAGCGTTTGTAGCCTGCCCACGAGACAGGCCTTCGTTTCCGAACGCAATACGGAATACCGGTCAGGGCTTCGCACCACCAGATCGGCTCGCGAACCACCCACGACCACCCTCGCTTACACGCGTAGCGAAATTGCGAAAAAACGCGCCACGCAACCATCCCAACTGCAAAGGGCAAAGGGCAACGTATTAAAGTGCTCCAGAACTCGTTCCGTGCATGACGATGATGAATGCGAATCTCATCTCGCGCTTGCCCGGAGTAATGGTGACGGATCGTAACAATCGGAGAGCACAGCACGTCGTAACCCACCGCCACACATTGCAAGCCGTAGTCGGGCTCTTCGTACATGTGATAAAACCGCGGTTCAAACCCAGCTAACTCAAGATAGGTGGAGCGGTGCAGGACCGCTCCAGAATTGGCAAACGAGCGCGTCAACTTCTCATGCCCGAAGTCCATTTGCGCAACCGTATCTGGATACTCATCCGTGCGTTGAGGAAAGTGTAGTACCGCGAGGTTCGAACGTTGCTCAAAAAGCGGAACAAATCGTGCAATACAGTCCAATTGCTCCGGATAGCTATCGTCGTCGAGGGCAAGTACCAACTCACCTCGCGCTTCACGGATCATACGATCGCGCGAAGCGACGGAACCTCTTGCCGGCTGATTCCCAACGAATTTCACGTTGGGCATCGCTGAGAGGAACTCAGCCGTACCATCTGTGCAACCGTCAGCCGTAACCAGAACTTCGTCGGGTGCCGGATCGAGTTTTCCCAACATCTGTAAGGTTCGCTGGAGCTCCTCCAAGCGATTGCTGGTCGTGATCATGACACTGACGCGCATGGGTTTCGTAATTTTTCCAACACCTGTGTCTCCTGAGGTAGATTCATCAAACGCCGGAAAGCAGTTATGCGAGCATAAACTCTTTTCTTAGCCGAGGCGTTATCAGTCGCGTCCGTCGGAGGCGGCCTAACAACATGCGCGTGGTTTCCGTCCCAAAAGGTCGACCAGCGTTGTTTCCGTGACCGATGCGACAAACGGCAGCATCGAACGGGACTGTTGCCAACCGCTGCCCCAGATAATCAAATTGGGCCGTGTAACGCTGGTGGCTATCGTTCAAGAGCAACGATCCTATTTCGGAACCGGGCACGAGTGAGTAATGATCATTGGCAGCAAAGCGGTGTTCCTCCGGACTCAGCTTTGTGCCTTCCACATGCGTCAGAAATGGGCCAGTCTGATCGGCCAGATCACTCCGAATAATCAGGCAGGATCCGCAGACACGGTCGAAATACTCAGTGCGTTGGACAAGGTAAGGGATTTGTGAACACCAGATCCACCCATGCTTGAGAAGATAGCCGGCTTCATCCTTCACCGAAACGAGCCACTCCACGAGCCGAGAACTAATGAGGTCATCCCAATCAAGTTTCATCACGTGCTGCGGATTCCATGCCGATTTCGCGCAATCCCAAGCCGCAGCCAACTTAATCATCTTATCCTTAACTGCGGCAGGGTAATCCCCCTCTTCTTGAGACGGCAAAGTATGGTCAAGTGATAGGAACTTGAGGCAGTGATCTTGCGGCAGCTCAAAATCCGGGGCCTCGTGGCCAGCCACTACCACGCAGTAGTCCTGAACAGTTGAATTGAATATCGATGACAGTGTTTGCCGAAATAATGCACAGCCTACCCGCCAGTCTTTTGTCCTCGGAGCAGAAGGGATTGGAATCAAAAAAGCGATTCGTGGTTGGGTTCTCATCCGACGAAGTCCAATGCGAATTCCCTTCTCAGATTTTTCGTGATCAATCGGGTTCTTCGGATTGTCCCTAAAATCATTCGCGGAGTTGGCCACTCTGCTTTAAGGCCAGCTGAGTTACTCTCGGGATTGCCTGTCCGATAAACGACCGCCTTGAATGGTACGCTAGAGAGTTTGTGTCCCAGAAAAGCGAATTGGGCTGCGTAGCGTTGATGGCTGTCGTTCAGAAGAACAGTGCTAGTGCCAGACCCCGGAATGAGCGAATAATGATCAGCCGCAGCGAAGCTTGCACTTAGCCGATCGAAGCGCATGCCTTCAACCCCGGTACGAAACGGCCCTTCCTGATCCGCAATATCAGTTCTGATAACTAAACACGACGCGCATACTCGGTCCAGATACTCGGTAGAGTGCAGAACACAGCGTGATCCTGAGCGCCAAACCCAGCCGTGTTTTATAAGATAACCAGGTTGATCACCAAAATTCTCCAGCCACTGAACAAGCCTGGCGCTGATCAGGTCGTCTGCGTCAAGTTTCATCACATAACGTGGATTCCACCTTGATTTCGCGTACTTCCAGGCGGCGGCAATCTTGGCTAATTTGTCCAACCTCCCACTAACTACAACGTCTTCGTGAAGTGGAATGGCATGATTAACTAACAGGAAGCACGTCGAATCAGATTCGAAATCGAAATCAGGAGCCTCATGGCCGGCCACGACTACATAGTAGTTCTTGCTTGTTGAGTTGCGCACAGAACTGAGTGTTTGCCGAAGGTGGGCGCAGGCCATGTCCCACCTGGACTTAGTCCTTCGAGATGCGAATGGAATCAAGAACGCCACGCTGGGCCTGTCACCGACCTTCATTGCGTGGGTACACTACAAACCCGCCGTTTAACTTTGCGAAGAAGCCTTTTGCAATCCTCTTGTATCACGGTAAACCAGGCCCCCAACTCCCCGTGCCGAGCACGATGGTGTTCCAGCCGGGCAATCGTGAACGGTCGCGAATATGCTTTGTGGTCAAACAAAAATGGCTTGCGCCCGCAAAAGTGCGCGATTCGCGGACGTTTGATCGTTTTAGGGAAATGCCAGCCGGCGCCACGACAGTCTTGCACGAGTTCTTCTTTTCCGTGATGCCCCCAGATGTGCTGCAAGTTCGACATGGCAGTTTTGATTTCTCCGCGCTGTGTCATGGAGTGGATATGATAGTTAAGCATCCCCATTTCTCCCCACGCAAAGAGCCTGGAAACCTGGGTGTTCCACGATTCAACTTTTGTCCAGTTGTGAAACGGTATCACATCCCGCCTGCACGCCAACACGCCGGCAGAAAAGTAAGGATGCCCGCGCCAATCAAATTCAGGGTCGAATGGTTTTAGCTTTTGTGGGTCAAAATAAAAATGCGGTAGCCACGGTGGGATCTCTGTGGCGTCCGTTGGAATTGAAATCTCGCTCCAGAAAATTTGGAAGTCTAGGTCGGTGCGAACTTGTGAAGTAAAATCGCCCCAAACAATCGCGTCTGAATCGAGCCAGATGTAGCGCTCAAACGGCCCTTCCCACATTGCGGCCAATTTTGCACGGTAATCTCCGCACATGAGTTTGCGCATCTCTTCGGATGGCAATTCCCCAACCCGCAGGACAATCAGATCGTATTCCTTCTCCAAATCTGAAACGTCAAAGCTACCATCGACGGTTAGGCATATCGGAACGTCCGGGCAGTAATGTTTCATGCTGGCCAGCGTGGCCTGGACGAGAAATTTGTCGCCCGCGTGGCAACCGGTCACAAAACCAAATGGTGCCTGCACTTTCACGGCACTAAGGCTGATTGCTCAATGAGCCGTGTTTGCCCGGGATAGAGGCAGGCCTCATACACGCGAGCAAACGCTGCGGCAAATCGATTCTTCGCATTTCGAGCGGCAACGAGCTTGCGCGCCGCGTTGCCAAGCTCGTTTCGAAGCTCTTCGCAATTCCGTAGTTTCTGAATCGCGGCTTTGAATGCATCTGCGTCGAGGAGCGCACATAGTATTCCCCCTTCATCCGGAACGGCTTCTGGAACTCCGCCGGTGCGAAACGCCACCACTGGAACCCCGCAACTCATCGCCTCAATCAGCGTCAACCCGTAGGTTTCCATTAATGACGCACTGACAAAGACATCGGCGACATTGAAAAGCATGGCCCGCTTGATCCGATCAGCAACGCCACCCGTTAGGCGAACATTAAGACCGATTGGAATCTC
>JBBQRI010000031.1:0-16403 GCA_038214915.1 Chthoniobacterales bacterium | reverse complement strand
TCGCAACGTGAAGGTGAAAACCACGATCGTCGGCGGCAAAGTAGTGTACGGAGCGCGGTGAATGTGCAGTGTAACGATTCGCTAAAATTACCAAGCCGTAGCGCTCGCAGGAATAAAATTTTCTGGAACACCACTTCGGCGTGCGGCTGGTCCTTTCGTCCGGCTGCTTGCGACATCAACGTGGTCGTTCCCACGCCGAGCATTTGGGTCAGCGCCAGCACAATCATCGTGAGGTTGCCGGCCACACCGACCGCAGCAATCGCTTCTTTTCCAAGGTGTCCGACCCAATAAAGATCAGCCAACAAATAAAGGGTCTGCACAAGCATGCTCGCCGCCAAAAATGTCGACATATGCAGCAAATGTTTGCTGACTGAGCCCTGAGTAATATCTTTCATTTCACCGCAAAGCTTGGCGCCGTCGACGTAAACTTATTTGCGGGGCAAGTCATGGAGTGAAGCGGGTGACGGACTGTTGTTCCAATCCATCAGCATCTTTTCCATTTTCGGACCGCTATCATTTAGCCACTTACTCATTTGGTCACCGACCTTCTCGCCGTAAATGCGATGCGAATAAACAATCGAGCAACCAACGCCGTCCACCAATTTAAAACGGCCAAACGCCGCCTCGAGAAAATTCGGCCGGCCAAAAATAACAGCAATGAAGTGCTCTGCGGCCCGATTTGGCGTGCGAGGGACGGAATCAGTTCTAAGCACCCGGCCGCCGTGGCTTTTGTAATTTTCCAGAACCGCGTTGGCCTTCACCGCCAGCGCGTCGCCGTCATGCGCAGTGGGATATACATTGATCGTGATCATGTCCGACCACTTTTCGAGATCGTCCAGACCTGTGGGCGTGAATTCGTGTTGATCATTTTGCGACCACCGATGGAAATAACCGACGCCCCCGAACATGAACGCGGGCTTGTCTGCTGTAATGGCGTGTGACCGCCGATCTTCCGCTGTGGCGACGCGATCCATTGGGATGCACGCCAGAGCAAGCGAGGCAAAAATATGGAGCGCGCAAATTCTCATGCTGTTGCAGGCGGCGGGGGAATCGGAGGAGGGATTCCGGCAGACATACGCTTTCGCCAGGCGACGCGATGGAGAATGAGGAAAATCAGCCAACTAACAAATGCAACCAGACCGCCGGGAATGGTGACAAGCATGAACCAACCCATCACACCGAGTGAATAAAGGAGCTCGCCATAATCGTGTCCGTTGATGATGCACGGATGCACCGAGCCTTCGTCCACCTTGCACCCGTACGCATTCGCCATCGCGGCGCACAACATGACCGACCCTATGGGCGCAAACGCGAACGCCACGATGAGGAAAAACGCCAACCAGTACCACAGCCATGGAAATCTTTTATGTGGCTTGGAATTCAAAATGGCGGTTTTGATCTAGTGAATTTGCTGGACGATCCCGCGTTTCTCGGCCCAGTCCCATAGCGCCGTGAATTCCGCATGCGGCGGCTTGAGCGTTCGCTGGAAATGCGCTTGATGAGTCATCAACATGCTTCCGAGCGTCATTCCGTCAGCGCCGGCGCGATTCGGGTTTGCGCCGCGCTCGAGCAAGAGCAGCGCATCCGCATAGGCGAGATTATCTTTGAGGCCCATTGCCGTTCGGTAAAGAAGTAAGGGATAACCGGCCGAATCCGATCCGTCCTTCGGCATCGCGGAATTAACGTCAGCGCCGTGATCAAGGAGCAGTTCTAGTCGCGATCTCGCCTGATTTCCGTAGTAACCCAAATACCAATTCATGAGAATCACGGGCCGTCCAAACTCGTCACGCGTGTTCGCGTTACCGCCCGCCTCCAGCATGGCGCGAAGAACCGGAGCGGAAGCATGCACAGCATTCGCCATTGCGAAGGAGTTTCGATTTCCGTTGGTGTAATTCGGATCCGCACCAAGCGAAAGCAATGTTCGAATCGCATCGACTGATTCCGAGCGCTGCCACGATTGCATCACAGCGAAGTTGAGCAGCGTCGCGCCGTCTCTTCCGGGCGCCTGCAAATCCGGAACGCTCTTTGCCGCAGCGCGGATTGCATCCGGATCATTCTTGACGATGCCCTGGGCAACAGCAAACAACGCAGGCTGATTGCCAAAGTCCCACCTTCCAGAGTCCTGCTCAGCCTGAAATTGGCGGCGATTCTGCTCGCCTTTTTCCAGGGATATAAAAGCAATGATAAAAAGTGAAACCACCGCTCCAATACCGATAAGAACTACAACGATCGCCCATTTAAATACGGTTCGTCCTTTCACTCTTTAGCGACAGCTGAACACAGATCGAACACAAATTACAAGCCTCTGTAACCCTGTAGCCGCTTCCCTGTGGGAAGCGCGACCCAAATCAGTTAAAAGCGTCACCCACAGGGCGACGGCTACAGCAATTCCCGCGAATGACTGTAATAAGAATCAGCGCTAATCCGTGGCCAGCAAAGTTTCAGTGTTCTCGCACGAACATCTCAATCTCACTTACGACACGATGGAGTTCGTCGATCAGATCCGAATGATCGCCGTGCTGCCGAAACGCGGTCACAAGGGCTCGGTAATACGAAACGGTGCCGTCTTTTTTTCCACTAAACCGTTCGAACACTTCGAGACCATGTCGTCGAAGCTCAGCCAAAATCGCACGCGTGTTATGCAACTTATCCGACGCTGATACCAACAGTGTCGAACCATCCGAGTTCTTGAGATGGTCGATGTAAGCGCGTTTTCGTTCCAACCACGGCGGCTTTGGCGTCTCGTATGTGTCGGTGCATCCATCAACGATCCTGGCGACATCGTCGCCAAATTTCTCCCGGATATCGCGCAATCGTTCCGCGCCACCGCAATCTTCCACCGTATCATGAAGCAGCGCGCCGATCGCTTCGGTTTCATTCGCGCCGTACTCGAGTGCGATGGCGGTCACGCCAAGAATATGTGCAACGAACGGAATTCCCGTTTTCTTGCGCGTCTGATTGCCATGCGCACGCGTTGCATAAATTAGCGCTTCCTCAAACTTCTCCGACAGCTTCATGCAGGAGCGTAACACAGGCATCTTGCCTGTCGCGTCGGCTCACTGCCGCCGAATGGAGCTGATGGGATCAGCGACATAGAAGGCAAAGCTGCGAGGGTAGCAGCGAGCGAGTGCGGGCTACGAGCGAGTTTCAATGCGTCTTGTTGAACCCGTCCTCGTAACCATGTTCGAAAGCGAGATCCCAATCCTGCTTGTTACCCGATCCTTGCTTCTCGAAATACTTCTGAGCCATCATGTTCAACGCCGCTGGGGTGGGCAACTTTGCGTCGCGTGGCGCTTGCTCTCCCGTTTTCTCGCCAATCCAATACGCCTGACGTTCCTCCGCTGTGCGGGCGTGCTCTGCGCGATGCGTGTAGAAGGCCGTCACACCGCACACGACAAACGCGGCACTGCCATCATCACAAAAAACCGCACCGGCTTAAATTCCCTGGCCATAAGTTTAGGCTAGCCAATCATACGCGATTTTTGCGGGCAAGACCTATGTCCTGACGCCGCCGCGCCCCTAAATTCAGCTCAGTCCCGACCTAAGATGCGAAAAACAAAGCCCCACCGTATTCCGCCTTGACGGACGCCGCTAATCGCGGATTCAATAACGTTCATCGCAAATCCGATGCGTGGAGGCCGAATCACCAGAATCACCAGCGAGGAAAAATCGGCGATCAGTACGTACGTCGGTGCCGGCGTCGCTGTGCTGCTCGCCGTCGTCGGGATTTACTTTTTCTTTCTGACGCAGAAAGAAAAAAAGGAAACCACAACTTTCGATCCGAATCGGCCGGTGCCTACCGACGCTATTTTGAAAAGCCGGTTAAAGGCTGAGGAATATGCCGTGGTGCGGGGGAACGGCTCGCAAACACCTTTTCAAAATGAGTTCTGGAACAGCGAAAAGATCGGCATCTATATCGATATCATTACCAGCGAACCGTTGTTCGCTTCGGTCGACAAGTTCGATGGCCACGTCGGCCTGCCCACTTTCACGAAACCCATTTCGAAAGATGTCCTCACCGAGGTGCCCGACAACACAAACGAAATGCAACGGACGCAGGTACGCGCCAAGCGAAGTAATGCTCGGCTTGGCCATGTCTTTCCCGACCCGCAATCGCCCACCGGCCAACGCTACGTCGTTTACTCCGCCGCCTTTCATTTCGTTCCCGTCGACCAATTGAAGGATAGGGGTTACGAAGCGTACCTCCCGCTCTTCGACAAAAAGTAGGACCCGATCTCCGCTGTCGCCACGGCGTTACGCGCCGTCTGTTTCTCCTTCTTCCCTTTCATTTGATTCTTTCCTGACATTCCAGGGCAACTTCGTAGTGATTGTCGGGTTAAATCTGGGAAACAGTAGGAGGAACTCTTCGATTATGGGAAAGAAATATTTCGTCATGGCATTGGCGGTGTTCGCATTAGGGTTTGGAACTGCTCTGCGCTCGAACGCCGGCACAGATATGATTGAACCGTACCGCGCTCCCGCGCCGAGTTACAATTATGCGCCGCCACCGCCGCCGCGCCCTGTGTTTTACGTTCCGCCTCCGCCGGTTCGCGTCGGCGTCGTCATCGGCCCAGGCTATGGCTGTTATGGGCCGCGGTATGGATTTTACGGTTCACGCCGCTTCTACGGCCGCCACGCCTACTGGCGCGGGCACAATCATCACTGGCACTAACCAAGTTTATGTAGAGGAGGCTGTGTCAGCCGCCACGCAGGTGAAAGCAAATGCTGGCGTCCTCAACGGTTCGCCTGCTCAGATTCTGTTTTGATTTCCTGAAATCCCGTTTGCTTCAGTTGTTGATTCAACGCGGGAAGATCGGACTCCAGTAATTTCTGCCACGCGTCCATCATCGGTCCGACCTTTGTTTCGAGATCCGCGACGGCGGCTTTGGTCGCGGCTGTCGGCGCAGCATCGGCGACTTCGATTTCGTTGAACAATTGCTTCGTCGAATCTAAAACGAAGAGCGACGGTGGCGCGCCAGGTCGCGGATGCGGTGGCCCAAATTTCATGAGTGTTTGAGCAAAGGCTTCCAGTTTTTGCGTGAGATCGGGTCGCTCCGCGGCTCGTGCTTTGAGTTTCGTTAGCTGCTCGGCGATGTCGTCGAATTTCTCATCCACCGGTGCCAGCTTGAGCCGCAGCTGATACAATCGCCACGAGAGATCAAACTGTTCCTGAAGATCGGCGGCCGACGCTTTAACGCGCGGATCCATCGCGACCGTTAACGGCTGGTTGAAAGTTTTGCCGTCAACCGTGAGCGTGACCCTGTAATCACCCGGCGCGACCCAAGGCGATGTTGCCTGTGGCGCCGTGTTGCGATACGTCGCGGAAATCGGAAACTCCGGTTCCACCTTCGGCGCCGGTGTGTAATGCACGTCCCACAGGAACCGGTGCATGCCTGGTTTTGTGGAAACCGATTGCGGCGGCCGAATCCAGTAGCTCGGAATTCTCAGGCGCTTCGGGTGCGCATCGACCGGCTTATCAGCGCTCGAATATTTTCTGACCAACTGATCCTTGGCGTCTTTGATCTCAATCGTGACAGGAGCGCTCGCATCTTTCGAAAGGAAATAATCGATCATCGCTCCGTCTGGCGGATTTTCGCCGGCTGGTTCGTCCGGCGGCAATGGCGTGTCGGTGTTTAGGTTCGCGCGAACGCGCAACGCGGTTTGGGGTTTAAACAGCCGCGTGTCCGAATCCGCTGTAGCCGCTTCGCTGTGCGAAGCGACGACGCCGCCCGCAGGGCGGCGACTACACTGCCGCAGCGGAGTAATGTTGTCGAGGATCCAAAATCCGCGACCATGCGTGGCCACGAGGAGATCGTCGCTCTTAACAATCAAATCGCGCACCGAACTCCCCGGCAGATTCAATCGCAACGATTCCCAGTTCGCGCCGTCATCGAACGACACATAAACGCCTTTTTCGGCTCCGGCGAAGAGAAGACCTTTGCGCTCCGGATCTTCGCGAACTGCATTTATGATCTGCCCGGCCGTTATTCCGTTCACGATCTCTCTCCACGTTTTGCCGCTGTCGTGCGTCGCAAAAATGTGCGGCCGCAGATCGTCCATTCGCAACGTGTTGACCGCTGCGTAAGCAGTGTTCGCGTCGAAATGTCCGGCCTCGATCAGCGAAATCTTCTGCCACGCGGAAATGCTCGGCGGAGTCACGTTGCTCCAGGTTTTAGCGCCGTCGTTTGTAAGATGAATTAAGCCGTCGTCGGTACCGCACCAGATCCGGTTCGCGTCGAGCGGGGACGGGGCAACGGTGTAAATCACCCCGCGGCGATGCGCCTGCTTCGCCGCCTCCTCCTCGTATTTTCCGATGCTCGCCGGCAGCTCGTAATTCGGTCGTGACAAATCCGGGCTGATCTTTTCCCAGTGATCGCCACGATCGCGCGTTTGCCAAAGCGTGTTTCCAGCGAAGAAGAGCAAATGCGGATCGAGCGGCGAAAAGACAACCGGCTCGGTCCGCAACATCCGGAAATCTTCCGTCTGCACCGGCACTGGAAGAATGTTTTGCGCCTGACCGGTGCGACGATCAAATCGCGTCAGTTTTCCGCCGATGATAATGTCTGGATCGAGCGGATCGGCAACGACGTAACCATATTCCTCGGCCGCGACCGGTCGCCAGTCGCGAAACGTAATCTCGCCTTCGTCGCCGCGACTTTTGATTCCAACCGAACCGCTTTCCTGTTGACCGCTGTAAAGCCTATACGGAAACGAATTGTCCGCGCTGACGTGATACAACTGCGCCGTCGGCTGATTGTACCACGAACTCCAGCTCTTTCCGCCGTTCACGGTGACGATCGCGCCCTGGTCCGAGCCCAGCAAAATGATGTCGGGATTATTCGGATTGATCCAAATATTTTGGTAATCGTCGCCGCCGGGCGCGCCACGCCAGCCGTCCCAGGTTTTGCCGCCGTCCGTCGATTTCCAACAAACGATGCTGGCCGAGTAAACGATCTGCGGATTTTTCGGATCGAACCGCACCACCGGCAGATCGCCCCCGCCAATTCCGAGGCCCGGACGCGGATCATCGGTTGTCCCACGCCAAGTCTCGCCGGCATCATCTGAACGATAAAGTTTCGCGATCGTCTTTGTCCGGACCGCGGCGAAGAGTGTTTTCGGCGCGCTCAGCGCGACGGCGAGGTTCGCCTGCACAATGTTGTCCGGCAGACCTTTGGTTAATTGGCGCCACGTCTTTCCGCCATCGACGGATTTGAAAATGCCGCCGCCGTTGCCGTTGAACACGCCATTTTCCCATGGTCCTTCTCGCGATTCCCAAAGCGCAGCGTAAACAATCTGCGGGTTGCTCGGATCGATCTGCACATCGCTCGCGCCAACGTTCTCATCGCGGTACAACACCTTTTCGAATGTCTTGCCGCCATCGAGAGATCGATAAATACCGCGTTCTTCGTTAGGCCCGTACGGATGACCGGCTACCGCCACAAAGACGTGGTCCGCATTTTTTGGATCGACCGCCAATTGCGGGATCTGCTGACCATCGCCCAATCCGAGGTGCGTCCACGTTTTTCCGGCGTCAGTCGATTTATAAACGCCATCGCCGACTGAAAGATCCGGCCGATGCAATCCTTCACCGCTGCCAACGTAAACGACATTCGGATTTGATGGCGCGACTGCGATCGCGCCGACTGATGCCGTCGGCTGATCATCGAAGATCGGCTGCCACGTCCGACCGTAATCGATTGATTTGAAAACGCCGCCGTTCACCGGCGCCATGTAGAAAACATTCGGCTGCGACGGCACACCGCAAATCGCGCGTGTCCGCCCGCCACGGTAAGGTCCAACGTTCCGCCAGCGCAGAATCGAATCGAATTCTCCAGCTGACGCCTGTGCAATTCCCAACAAGATCGCGAACCGGATTACGATTGCATTGCGAACCGATCGCATAAACCGCCACTCTCTTCTGCGAAGAAGAAACCCGCAACAACCTCTCGTGTCTGAATCCAGATCGAGGTGCAACCGCATCAAATCGGAAAAAGGGAACCGTATGGATTCAATGCCGGCACATCCCACGAGTTGGAAGATACGACTCGTCGTCTTCGGGATTGGTATTATTGTCGCCGCGGTTGTATTTGGCATCGCGCTCGTTATCTCGGACGATCTTCGCCTCCTTTACCTCAGCGGTGCATTGCTGTTTGCTGTTGCCGCATTCTTGCTGGGCACCAGGGCGCAAGAGGATTTGATCGCATTTGGTTTGAGTGGGTTTCTAATTTGGTGTCATCGATCGCACTGGGCGCATGCGCTTGACGCACACTGGCTATAACAGCTCCGAGACGAGCTTCCGCCGCGATCTCACGCAGCTGCTGCGAAGTTTGTACATCGCCCGGCAAACGTCGGGCCGCGCACGGGAATCCCGGATCGTTAGGCCGGCAGGCCTTTCTTTGCGATCAACTCCATTTGCTCGCAGAAACGATCGAGCTCACTGAGCGTAGTGTACAGATTGGGTGTGATTCGAATGCCTTGAAATTCTTCGTGCATGATCGGCACGGCGAAGATGCGGTGTTTGTCGAACAAATATTTCGTCACAGCCTCAGGGTTGGTGCCGTCGATGTGAACGTTTGCAATTGCGCACGATTGGTTCGGGTCGAACGAAGTGTTGAACCGAATTTTCGGCACGCCATTGAGCCGGTTCATCCAGTAACGGGACAGATAGCGTAACCGCGCTTCCTTGCGTTTGCCGCCGATCCCGTTGTGAAACAGAAGCGCTTCGCCGATGGCGAGCTTCGGCGCGGCAGAGTGGGTTCCGATCTCTTCGAATTTGCGGATATCGGATGCCTGCTTGGATTCAGCGGCCATAAGCGGCCAGAGTTTTTCGATCTTATCGCGCTTGACGTAAAGCATGCCGGTCCCTTTCGGCGCGTACAGCCATTTGTGGAGACTTGTGCCGAAGTAATCGCAACCGAGATCGCCGTGTTTGAAATAAAACTGGGCGAAGGAATGCGCGCCGTCGACGATTGTCTCAATCCCGCGGGTCCGCGCCAGGTCGCAAACTGCTTTCACCGGTGTGATCTGGCCAGTGATGTTAATCATGTGGGAGATAAGGATGAGCCGGGTGCGGTCGGTGATTCCTTTTTCGAACGCGGCGGTGATCTCGTTCAGGTTCTTCGCCGGAATCGGAATCTGAATGAGCTTGAGCTTGAGGTCTTCGCGTTTCTCACGCTGACGCAACGTAGTGAGCATGCGCGGGTAATCCTGAGTGGTGGTGAGAATTTCGTCGCCGGGCTTGAAGTCCATCCCCATGAGCAGAGTCTCGAGAGACTCCGAAGCGTTGCGCGTGATCGCCATCTCTTCGCGGTCGCAGCCGAACAGCTCGGCCAGGCCTGTGCGAATGGTTTCCGATTGCGGCTCGAGGATTTGCCACATCGTGTAAGCGGTCGCGTCTTCCTGTTCCCAGATGTAGCGGACTAGCGCCTCAGTCACGATCCGCGGACTGGGCGACACGCCGCCGTTATTCAGGTTGATGATGCCGCGCGTGACACTGAACGAGTTTTGGATGGTGGCCCAGTAATCTTCGTCCGTCGCCGCTTCTTGCGGCGTGAGATGCGCAACGTTCTTGGTCGCTGCTTCGACATTTCTTAACAATGACGCGACCGTTGCCGAAGAAAGCGCGGCCAGGCCGAGGCTTTTGCCGGCGATGGAAAGGAAACTTCGGCGCGTGGGCATGCCGCCGAGTTTAGACGCTTAGATGTTCAGTTGTTGAGAAAAAAAACTGACTCCTGCCGCTCTGCGGCAAACTAGAATCCACATGTCAGACGTTAGAGGTCAACTCACCGTGATGGGCAACCTGCTCGGGAGCTAACGAGATTCCCGCAAACGGGATCCGACGAGTCTTTCGCTGATGTCCATCGCGTCCTCGAACAGCGACTCAACTGATTCGACTCAGCAGCTGCGTAATGGCTGCGGTAGCACTGCGTTATTTGCCCGCCCCCTTTGCTTGGCGAGCCGTAGCATCGGGCGAAGGCTGCTTCGCACTCGCGAGGCGCTCATGTTTCTTCCGGCGTTTGGCCCGTTTTCTAGCGTTGTCTCTGCCTTTGTTATGTCCCATAAGCCCGACCTTCGCCCGCTTCTCGAGCAAGAGCAACGCAATCGACTGGGATGAGCCGACATGGACCGTCAAACCCCCAAAACAAGGGTCGAAGGTGGTGGGCGCTAGCAAAATCTGACGGATTCTCACTGGGGCGCCAAGTTGTCTCAGCTCTGGAGGTAATCACCTTCGCGCAAGAAGGTTACTACTTCCTGGAGGCCATACCGGTCACGGCGATTGAAGCAAGTCGCAGAGATATCCTGCCGGGATTTGGGTGACCATGAGATAGTATTAGATGAGAGACGTTAGGAGAGCGTTCCAACGCAAACCATTTCACCTTTGGATTCCCGGGAGAGCAGTGGCCCGAGACAAACGCCGCGGCGTTTTCTGCGGCTGTGGAAAGGCGGTCACCAAACTGAACCGCTGGCCGCACAAGGTAGCAGGGTCCGCTGACGTTTGAGGGTTGCTAAGTGAGCCTTCAATTGACGTCAACAATCACTGAAGTTCGGAATCTAAACAACATCCGCACTTTGTTTCGGGCGAAACCGAGGCCGGCGCCTGGGCTGTTGGTGCGTTCGATGAAGCGATATCTGCGCCGGCGCATCCTGAACTTTGGTCACTCGCCCATCCCCCGCTCGAACCGGCGACCTGGCTGCTTGGCCGCCTGGTGGCGTGCGTTCCGGTTCGCGCGTGTTGATGACCTCGAATGTCCGAAAGAGACCGCTCAGATCGATCACGTCGTTCGCGGCTGATCTCAATGTGTGCCCGAGATTCGCGGCGACTGACGCGACCTCCACGCGGATCCCGTGTCGGCGCAGCTTGATAACGAGATAGGCGAAATCGGCGTCGCCGGTCACGAGGATCACAACATCGGGGCGCATCTCGATGGAAAGTTCGAGCGCGTCGATCGCCATCATCACGTCTACGTTCGCCTTGTAATGACCTTCTTCGGCAGGCGCGCCATCTTTGGTCACAACCATGAATCCATTGGAGCGGAGCCAATGAACGAACTTGTTTTTCCTGTCCCGCTCGTCCTGCCAGGTTGAAATGGCGGGGGGCAATCCGGCATAGACCACCATCTCGATCAGATCACGAGCAGTGTTTGGCCCAGCCAGGAAATCACGGAGTTTTAACCAATCGAGCCCGCGTCCCACGGTCCGCACAGAACTGCTGACATTCGACTCGTCCACCAGCACCAACACTCGGGAACGAGCATCGCTTTCTTGATTTTTCTTTCGCATGTATCCGGCCGCGCGAAGCAGATCGTCGATCGCATCGGCGGTGCAAACCAAGACTTGTTAGGCTGCTTTTTTCTTCGCCTTCGCCACATGGATCCCCGGAAACTCTACCACCTGCTTCGCTGCATCGGTGCGGCTCTGATTCAGGGTCAATTCAAAGCTCAACTTCCCCGCAGCGATCTCTGATAGCGCGATATCAGCGTGGCCCAGTCCAGGAATAAATTCGACCATCGGTCGATGACCGAGACACAGTTGTCGAACGCGTTGGGAGACCATGTTTACCAGGATTTTCGGATTAGGAATAACTTCGGCGGCGGCTTTGACTAGATTTGGATTCATAATTTAGCTCACGATGACGATCAGGCTGACGGAGTTAAATTCCGAAACGGAGTGGGACCCCTGATCGCGCTTCGGACAAATCGCAGCCGAGACGTTAAGTATCGCTCGTTATTGCCAAAACACAATTGGCTATTCTTCGTGGTCCCTGATCTCTCCCTTCCGTTCTTTGCTGCTAATTGCCAGGCGGTCTCGGAGTTTCTTTTTCTGCCTGTCGGCAAGGCGCTCCGCCTCTGTGCGGCGAACCATGCGCTTATTAACGGAATGGGCGCGAGTCAACAACCTTCGGAATTCGAACATAAGCGTTTGCTTCTGATCTCGCGGCTGGTCTTTGGCCTTTGACGTCCGGCTCGCCATGTTCGAGTCTCACCACTCTGCAACGCAAGCGCTATCTCTTTGTCTGCATCAATCGTCGGGCCGAGGACAACCCGAAAGGATGCTGCGCGGCTAAGGACTCGGAAGAAGTGTACAGAGCGTTGAAAGTGGAGGTTGCCGCGTGCGGGCTGGCAAAGCTGGAGGCGCGCGTGTGCACATCGAGCTGTCTCGATCAATGCGCAACCGGCGTGACGGTCTTAGTCGAACCCGATCACTTTTTTTACGAACGCGTCACGGTCGCAGACGTCCCGGAGATTGTGGATGGACTCGTTAAGGGCGAACCTGTTAAACGTCTGGTGCTTACCTCGGATCAACACAATGGAGCTAGATGAGATGAGCGACATAGAAAGTAAAACTGCGAGGGAAGCAGTGAGCGAGTTTCAAAGCATGGATAAATCCTTGTTACCCATCTATCATAAGCCGTTTACGATGCACGAATGATCCGCTCCTTGTCGCGTGGCCTGCTTCCGAAAACTCAAACAAAGAAAGAACAATAATCCCATGAAACACATCCAAACTTCTCTGCTGCTAACAGCAGCATTGTCCCTCGCCGCGGCTTCAGCTTATGCGCAGGCAGCCAAAAGCTCTCCTGCGGCCGGGGCGTCGGCGTCACCGTCATCGCCACCAACCATCGCGTCGGCCATCGATCGCGAGATCAACATCGTAGAGAAAGAACTGATCGACGCCGCCGAAGCGATGCCGGAGGGTAAGTTCGATTTTTCTCCGGAGAAATTGAATCTCCCGGGCAGCGACTACAAAGGTGTGCGCACATTTGGCGAGCAACTGAAGCATGTCGCTGCGTCCAACTATCTCATTTGGTCGCCGATTACAGGCGAGAAACCACCGGACACCGTCAACGACGGCAAAGGCCCGGACAACATGAAAGCCAAGGCCGAAATCATTAAGTTTTTGAAAGATTCCTTCGCATTCGGCCACAAATCGGTGGCGACCCTGAACAGCTCGAACCTCGTCGAACCGATTACCTCGAGTAGCGGCAGGCCCACCACGCGCCTTTTCCTCGCCACCTTTGCCCCAGCTCACGCGTTCGATCACTATGGCCAGATCGTCGAATATCTCCGGATGAACGCGATCGTGCCACCGGCGAGCCGCAGCCAGTAGTGCCCCTGCAGGTATCAACAGTCAATGAACAAACTCCTGCTCCTGCTTAGTCTGATTGCGATCGACTGCGGTTGGGATAACCACTCAATGCTAATCGCGGAGACGCAATCAGAGGCGACAGCTTCGCCGTCTGCAAACTATGGCGGCGGTCTGTGACCACCGATTTTATTTAGCCGCGTTCGATTCGGCCCGACTCAAATCACACCGTCGTAAGTCCGGAAAGAGAGGCGAGCGTAGCATCCGCGGCTCCCGCGGGAGCCCACCACGTCTGATCGCCGACGATTCCGTCCGCTTGGACACCCCGATCCTGTTGGTAGGCTTTGACAGCAGATTCGGTCTTCGGGCCAAAGTCACCATCCACAGCGCCCGGATCAGTCGCAGGAGTTGAATATTTCTTGAGACCTTTTTGTAACGGGGTCACAACGCTGCCCGACGCACCGCGAGCTAACAGCGGCGTATTTGGATCGGCCGGAAGCGCCTGCCACGTTATCGGCCCCACGATGCCATCCACCGTCAAGCCTGCGCCTTGTTGGAAATCTTTGACGGCCTGTTCCGTTGTCGAGTCGAAGGTGCCGGTAATATTGCCGGGCGCGAGTACCTTGGTCATTACAAAGATACGCTGAAGTCTTCGTACGTCGTGACCAGTCGAACCGATGCTGATTGTTGGGCCGCTGTTCATGATTCTACTCTGTCTGCTTTTGCCCGCTTCTCATAGCGTAATTTTGCCAAAATAGTCTGGCAAACGAAGTTCAGCGACCACACTCCAAAACGAGCCCCATCAAATCACGGGTGATGAAAAGTGGACATGACGCCGGTAAATAGTGCGGCGAATATCGCCGCCACAATTAGCCAAAGAACAAAAATGACTGGCAGGAAGCAGCAGAAGACGACCAACGCTGCTGCCATCCACTTAAACATGATTTTCAGAAGAGACCCGAACGGAATATCGAGATCGACCACTGACACGCGTTGTGATGACAACAACACCGGCGGCGGTGCTGGAGGAACGACAGGGACTTTAATAGCTGGCGGTAATTGCGTCCCGTATTTCAGCACTGGTAGATAGTCATCGATCGTTTTCCACTCGCCTCCGTCGGAAGGTTTACATGGTGTGTTTCGATCGATACGCCCATCCGCGAACATCTGCGCGACCTGCGCTTCTGCGTATGGACCTTCTTCGTGATCGGAAAACTTTATTAAGTACGTTTTCATGTGTCGTCCGGTCGTTCGGCGAACGATCAGACGCGATTTCGACACACTAGGCAAGATTATCTGACCCGACATTATCTAAACCTATCGACACACGAACGACTACCGGTTCTTAGCGATTGCCCAATCGTCGGCTTCCCTCGCGTATCATAAGCCGCTTACAATGTATGAGCTGTAGAACTGTCGCGGCGGCTGCCTGCTCGCGAGCGCTTTCGGAGTGTCAGCCCGCAGAATTGCGCCGCGAAAATGGCCAGTGCGCGTATCGGGGCGAGAGGTTACTCTCTGCCCGAAACAATCGACCTGGCCGTTGCTGGCTTAATTTTCGCTGTCTCGCGGACGCGATGTCGCTAATATCATAGCCTAATGAGCGTGCAAGATTCTGATGCCACGATGGCTGTATTCCTCGACCTGGAAAACATCGCTCTGGGCGCACATGACGCGGACTTTCCTGCGTTCGACATCCGCAAGGTGCTCGAGCGTCTGCTGCTCAAAGGCCAAATCGTGGTCAAGAAAGCCTACTGCGATTTTGAGCGCTACAAGACGTTTAAGCGGGGGCTGCACGAAGCGGCGTTCGAGCTCATCGAGATCCCGCATGTGCGCCAGTCCGGCAAAAATTCCGCCGACATTCGCATGGTCGTCGATGCGCTCGATCTCTGTTACACCAAGAGTCACGTCGACACCTTCGTCATTATTAGCGGCGATTCGGACTTTTCGCCACTCGTCAGCAAATTGCGCGAGAACGACAAGACGGTCATCGGCGTCGGCGTTAAAAGGTCCACGTCCGATCTATTCATCAGCAACTGCGACGAATTCATCTATTACGACGATCTCGTGCGCGTGGAGCCAGCAAAGAAACGTCCGAGCGTTGCCGCGACCGCGCCAACAGCGAAAACTGCTAAAGATCACCGACCTTCAATCGACGGGGCGCTCGATCTTCTGAGGAAAACCTTGGAAGCGCTGCGCGCCGAGCGAGGCGAGGATTATCCCATCCGCGGTTCACTAATGAAAGAGGCGATGAAACGTCAGAACCCCGGTTTCAACGAACGAGCGCATGGGTTCCGCGCCTTCAACGAACTCCTCCTCGAAGCGCAAAAGCGTGGGCTGCTAAAGCTGGAGCGCGACAAACAAGTCGGTAGCTACATCGTCCGCGCAAGCGAGTGACCGGCACCCTAGCGCCGGGATTGCTCCGGAAATGTTTAGACGCGACCCCATTTCTTCCCCTCGGGTATTCCTCGCTATTAAATCAATGTCTGCGATTGGTATCATATGCCATTGGAGCCTTGCCCCACCTGCGGTTACGCGCTTTCCATCGCCGATCATCATTGCCGTCATTGTGCTACCGCATCGCCGGCAATTTCGTCGCGGCCCTTTAATGCGAAACACCTGCAGCAAATGATCATCATGGGCCTGGTGGCGTTAAGCGTTTTCGTTTACTTGATCTTCTTTCGCTAACGAAAACGCGCTGAGCGAACGAATCAGTCTTCGATCGGGGAGCGAGCCGCTACGCTGGTTTGGATCCGGAGGAAAATTGATCCTCTTTGTTCTTGAATAGGATATTGAACGTGGTCAGCGAGCCATAGCAGCGTGTGATGTATTGCTGCAGGTCAATCTTGTCTGCGTCAGTGAGTTTATCGCTCGCGTTCACCTTCTGCTCGAGCACGCGCAGGTTGTTGCGGATCATCACGATCTTGTGAAAGAATGTCTCCAGCGGCACTTCCTTCGATTGCACCGACGCATCAGCCGGGCGCAGCACGAGGGTGCCCCTTTGCCACCGGGCGGCGATACCTTGCACAATCGTGTCATCTTTCTCCAGCCCCAGCGCCTCCACGATAACGTGCGCAGTTTCGCGGATGAAATTGCTCAGCGGCACCTGCAGTTCGGACACCGCTGCGGTCGGCTCCGCCGGGGTGAGCTCGCTTGACGCGGGAGCGATCGTCCGCCGCGCATCATCGAAGGAAATCTCAGCAGTGAGCTCGGTGAGTGTTTTCACCTCACCGACGCCGTATTGCGGGTGCCGCACGTGCATCCCGATGTGAAGGCTCTGAATTGGCATCGACATTCCTCAACCTGCACCAGTTGTACCAACT
>JBBQRI010000030.1:0-16612 GCA_038214915.1 Chthoniobacterales bacterium | reverse complement strand
GACGAAATGTTGCATCACACCCGCGCGGCCGCGCGGGGGGTCAACGAGGCATTGCTCGTCGCTGACATGCCGATTCACTCGTACGACACCCCGGCGCAAGCTGCGGAGACGGCCAGAAAATTTGTCGATGCCGGCGCGCAGGCGGTGAAACTCGAAGGTGGTGTGAGTCGTGTCTCGCAGATCGAGGCGATCACGCACGCGGGAATACCGTTTATGGCGCACATCGGTATGTTGCCGCAAAGTGTGCGCGAACAAGGCGGCTACCGAATCAAAGGGCGCACGCAATCGGAGGTCGAAGCATTGCTGGCGGACGCGCGTGCAGTTGAAGACGCCGGAGCATTTTCCGTGGTGCTAGAGATTGTCGTTGCCGATGTCGCTAAGCAGATCACTGATGCGATCGACATTCCGACGATCGGGATCGGCTCGGGCAAGTATTGCGACGGACAAATTCTGGTCACGCACGATTTGATTGGATTGTTTCCGTGGTTTACCCCGAAATTTGTGTCGCCCGAAGCACGTGTGGCGGAGGAAATACGCCGCGCTGCGCGTGCATTTATCGAGCGGACCAAAAGCAGCAGCGAAACGTCATAGGCGTGCGTTCGCAATATCAGACTGACGTCCGGTGTTTCTGAGACAGCTTGAGAGCCATGTGCGTATGATTCGCGAATCGAAATGTGATATGTTCGCAGCCGCATGAGGGCTTCCGATTTCGACGAGCTCGACCACTTCGAGACCGAAGGTCTGCTGACGGGCAGCAAGGAGCGCAACTGGCTCTGGCTCGGGTTAATTGTGTCGCTGGGGATACATTTCGCGCTGTGCACTTATTTTTACCGCACGCGTTTCGCGTCTGCTGATGCGGTGTTCGCCCAAAACGAGCAGACGCCCACGTTCAAGGTGAAACGCGTTCTTGATTCGAACCTGGATAAGAGCAGCGCCGATCAAATCAATCCGGCCACGAAACCCAACCCTGACAACGCCGACGTGCAATTGCCGGATGAGAAGAAATCGTTCGACAAATTGCTGGAAGAAGTTCAAGCGAGCACGGCGCTGCCGGATGACATGCGCGACGTGCTGCCCGACCAACCAAAGGTGGAACAGCCGGATGTTAATTCTGTTCTGAACGAGATCGAACATTCCACGGCGCAAGCTCTTTCCAACGACCCAAACGCGGTGCATGAGCAATCGTTGCTGAACAACAGCTCGGTGTCCGGTCGTCCGCAACCTGCTCTGAGCGGAACCGAGTTGGCCACTAGCACGGCAATCAAACGCCCAAACACTTTCACGAGCAAGCTGCCCGGCGACAGCGCTGGTCCGAACAAAGGACACGCACCGGGGTTCAGCGATTTGGACCAATTGCTGGCGCAAAAAGGTCCGCTTGGGTCAGGCACAAAATTGCGTCTGCCGGACGATCAGATTTTCGAGTACGACAGTGACGTGCTGCAATCGAGCGCCATCGGTCAACTGCAAAAGCTCGGCACGCTCATCCAGCGCAACCAGAAAGCGACATTTTCTGTGGAAGGTTACACGGATTCATTCGGCACGTTTGAATACAATCTTGATCTGAGCCAGCGCCGGGCCGACAGCGTGAAGCGCTATCTGGTCGAGGTGATGCAAATCAATCCGGCGCAAATCCAAACGCGCGGCTTCGGCGCGACAAAATTCCGTTCGTCACCCAACGGCTCAATCGAAGAGCAAAGTCCCAATCGCCGCGTAGAAGTCGTGGTGCGCACGACCGAAGGTTAGTCGCTACTCTTTCGCTAAATTGTAGTGCGTTTGTGTCACATGCCATCGCCGATGGCATTGCAAAGGAGCCTCAGCTGTACTTGGCCGCGGATCAGATTATCGAGAGACCGAAGGAGAAAACGATGCGAGGACACATCGCACTCCAAAGCACTTCGTGCGAAATAGATGAGCGCGTTCTCGTTTCGCGAAGCTTTGGGAGTGCGCACGTGTCCTCGCGTCGCTTTTACGCCGCAGTCACTACCAGTTTTTAATCCACTGAGTAGAATCGCTTCCAGTCGTTAGGCCGGCGGTACTCCAGAGGTCAAAGGTGGGATTGTAGCCGCCACTTCCGGTTGCCGCCATTCTTGTTGAATAGCCGTAGCTGTTTCCAAACGGATCACGTGGGTAGACTTTGTTGTTGGCGTCTGTTCCGAGCATGTTTGGTTTGAACTGCATGTATGCTTTAGAACTCGAGTTCGGCACGCCATCAAAGTCTGGGTCCACGGCAAGCTGCCCATACATGTACTGGGATGCCGCTTGGTAATTGCCGATGTTTATCGCGGCCGTAGTGTCGAGAGAATCCGTCGTCGCTGCATCTCTTGGGTAAATTCCATTATCCGCCTTGTAGTTTTCGCACGCGGCTGACATGGCAGCGATTTCGGTTTCTGCCCGAGCCCGAGCGCCTTTCTTCCGCGCGTAGCCAGCCGTGCTTAAAACCAATGCCCCAAGAACAGCGATGATGCTGACGACGACTATTAGCTCAATTAGGGTGAAGGCGTTGTAACGGCGACCGCAGCGATCGCGGGAGCAATTCGTTAGGCGTTCGTCGCGGCGAACGCCTCTAGAAGTTTTTGGGGAAACTTTTTTCGTCATTCGACGAGCCGATCACTGGTTTTGCAAGCCGGTCATGATGCTGATGAGCGGCGTAAAGAGAGCCAACACGATCGTGCCGACGACCACCGCCAGGAAGATAATCATGATCGGTTCCAGCATCGACGTGAGCGCAGCGACAGCATTGTCGACCTCATCATCATAGACGTCCGCGACCTTCAGAAGCATTTCCGGAAGTTTGCCGGTCTCTTCCCCCACGTCGATCATGCTGACCACCATCGGGGGAAACGATTTGCTAGCTTCCATCGGTTGTACGATCGACTCGCCTTCTTTCACGCTGTCGTGCACTCGTGCGATTGCCCGCGCGAGGGCGGAGTTGCCCGCGGTCTCGCGAGTGATGTTTAGTGCCTGCAATATCGGAACACCGCTCGTGACCAATGTTCCCAGTGTGCGCGCGAAACGGGAGATTGCCGTTTTTCGGTTCAAATTGCCGAAGAGCGGCATGCGCAGTTTGAAACTGTCAATCGCGAGGCGCCCACCACGCGTGCGGCCGATCAATTTGTAAGTGACCCCAATCGCGACGACGACTCCGAGCAAAATCAGACCATGGTGCTGCATGGCCCCGCTAACAGCGAGAACGAACCGCGTCACGGGCGGCAGGGGTTTGTCGCCGAGCAGGTCGTGAAAAATTGCTTCGAACCGCGGCACAATGAATACGAGGAGGAAACACAGGATTCCCACCGCCATCACCATCACGATGATCGGGTACACCATCGCCGAGATTACCTTGTTCTTAATCTTCGCAGCTTTTTCCTGAAATTCGGAAAGCCGATTGAGCACCAACTCAAGCACGCCGCCGACCTCGCCGGCTTTGATCATATTGACGTACAGATTGTTGAAGATCTTCGGATGCATGGCCAGTGCGTCAGAAAACGTGCTGCCCCCCTGCACCGAGTCGGCGAGTTTGTTGATCGTATTCTTCAGCACTTTGTCGCGTTCCTGATTTGCCAGAACGTTTAAGCTTCTGAGCAACGGCAACCCGGAATCAATCAGCGTCGCGAGTTGACGAGTAAAGACCATCAGGATTTTTGACTTAACCTTTTTGCGCTTGAAAAGAACGATGCCTTTTTTTGCGCGCGGTTTCGTCACGCGCGCAGCCGTTGCTACCCGTCGACGAGCTTCCTTGCCGTCGGCGCTGCTTATTGCCTCCTCGATGACGCTGGTCGGGAAATAACCGGCCTGACGCAGTTGGCTGATTGCTGCGTTGCTTGAAGCGGCTTCGAGTAATCCGGACGCTTCCTGTCCACGAGCGTCAAGAGCTACGTAGTTAAAGCGTGCCATGGGGGCTTATTCTAATTAGATCGGGGGTTAATGTCGAGCATCACTGCCTCGCGACTTCTTCAAGTGTATCTCAGCACTTCTTCGATGGTTGTGTCGCCGTCAAAAATGCTGCGCAAGCCGTCCTGACGCAGGGTAATCATACCAAGCTCGATCGCCTTCTGCTTAATCGTTACAGTCGGCGCGCGCTCGTTAATCAATTCACGGATGGGGTCGCTTATTTTCAGAAGTTCGTAAATCCCTTTTCGTCCTTTGTACCCCGTGTTGTTACAACCGTCGCAACCTTTGCCGTAGAAGAATTGTTTGTCGCCTAAGTCCTGGCGCGAGATGCCAAGTTCGGCAAGTAAAGCTTCGTTTGGCTGATAAGGAGCGCGGCAATTACGACAGATGCTGCGCAACAATCGCTGACCAAGAACCGCGTCCAGCGTTGACGAAATCAGAAATGGCTCCACGCCCATATCAATTAGACGCGTAATCGCACCCGGCGCATCGTTCGTGTGGAGTGTCGTGAAAACCAGGTGTCCGGTAAGCGATGCTTGGATGGCAATCTGCGCCGTCTCCAGGTCGCGCGTCTCGCCAACCATGATGCGATCAGGATCTTGTCGCAGAAAGTGCCGCAGAACGCGCGCAAAGGTCAACCCGATCGCTTCGTTCACCGGCACCTGCACGATCCCTTCCAGATCGTATTCCACCGGCTCCTCCGCAGTGATCAGCTTGGAATCGATCGTATTGACTCTCCGCAAACAGGAGTAAAGGGTCGTTGTCTTTCCTGAGCCGGTCGGCCCGGTCGCGATGAAAATGCCATTCGGGCGCTCGATCATTTCGAGCAGAAAATTGTAGATGTAATCAGGAATCCCGAGCGCTTCGAGATCCAGATTGACAATGCTGCGATCCAGCACGCGCAGCACCAGGCTCTCGCCGAATTGCGTCGGCAACGTTGAAGCGCGCAGATCAACATTCCGTCCCGCGATGTGCTTTTGAATGCGGCCATCCTGCGGCAGCCGTCGCTCGGCGATGTTCATGTTCGCCATGACTTTCACGCGCGAAATCACCGGCAGCGCCAGATGCCGCGGCGGCGGCGACATTTCGTAAAGTGCGCCATCGACACGATAGCGGATCTTGAATTCGTTTTCGAACGGCTCGAAGTGAATGTCGCTCGCGCGGTCCTGAATCGCCTGGTAAAGGATGAGATCGACGAAGCGGATTATCGGCGTCGCGTTCGCCTCCGCTTCAACTGCAGCCTCGCCGTCAGTCTCGCGCAATTGCAGCGCTTCTCCGGCTTCTCCGAGCTGCTTGAGCACTTCCTCCATGCTCGTCGTGTCGGTGCCGTAATACTGCTTGATCAGCGCCTCGATTTGGTCGGGCGGTGAGACCACGACCTGAATGTCTTTGCCGAGTGCGAAACGCAGGTTCTCAGCGACATCAACATCGAACGGATCCACCAGCGCCACCAGCAAAGTCGTATCGCTGACGTCAATCGGCAGCGCACCGTGCAACCGAGCGAGTCCGCTGGGAATGAAACGCAACACTTTTGGTGCGATCTCGCGTTCCCTCAGATCGACGAATTCCGCGCCGACGCCATTCGCAATCGTTTCGTAAAAGCTCGGCTCGTCGATGAAGCCGCCATCAATCATCGCCTGCGCAACCGTTTTTCCGTTCAACTCCACTTCGCTCAACACGTCTTCCGCCTGTGAGGGTTGCAGTACGCGCTGCTCCACAAAAAATTCGGCCAGCTGTTTTTCGGTCATTTAACGATTCAACGATCTAATGATTGAACGGGTTCAGCTCATGTCTCCGACGGTGATGGAAATGACTTCTTCCGCAGAAGTCAGCCCCGCCAACACCTTGCGTACGCCGTCTTCACGCAATGTCCGCATGCCCAGTTCGCGTGCTCGTTGCCGTAGAACAAAGGTCGAGGTGCGCTTGTTGATCATGTGGCGCACCTCATCGTCGATCACGAAAATTTCGAAGATGCCCATTCGCCCTTTGTAACCGATCTGACGGCACAGCTCGCAGCCCACCGGCCTCATGACCTGCGCATCTGAGAGTTGTCCGGGCTCAATTCGCAGCGCGCGCAACTCGGTGTCCGTGAGATCGGCCGGTTGTTTGCAGTTGCTACATAACCGCCGGACGAGCCTTTGCGCCACCACCGCGCGGACCGAGGACGCAACAAGAAACGGCTGCACGCCGAGATCAATCAAACGCGCAACGGCCGAGGGCGCATCGTTGGTGTGCAGAGTGCTGAATACAAGATGGCCAGTGAGACTGGCGTTGGTTGCGATGCTTGCAGTCTCGAGATCGCGAATTTCGCCGATCATAATGATGTTCGGCGCCTGGCGCAGGATGGAACGCAACGCGGCTGGAAATGTCATGCCTATTTCGGTATTCACCTGCACCTGATTGATCCCCGTCATCTGGTATTCGATCGGTTCTTCGACCGTAATGATTTTGCGGTCCGGTTTGTTGATGTAATTGAGACAGGCGTAAAGCGTGGTCGTCTTGCCGGAGCCGGTCGGCCCAGTCACGAGCAGAATTCCGTCCGCCAATCTGATCAGGCGCTCGAAGCTTTCCTGGTCGTCTGATAAAAACCCAAGCTCCGGCAAACCATGCTTTAGACTGGACTTGTCGAGGATTCGCAAAACCATGCTCTCCCCGTGATTGCTGGGCATAGTCGAGACACGAAGGTCGATCGGCTTCTTTTTAATCCTCACCTGGATCCGGCCATCCTGCGGCAGCCGTTTTTCCGCGATACTCATCGAACCAGTCATAATCTTGAGCCGGCTGATAATGGCTGATTGAAGACGCTTCGGTGGCGATTGCATTTCCTGCAGCACGCCGTCGACGCGAAATCGGACGCGAAATTTTTTGTCCATTGGTTCCAGGTGAATGTCACTCGCGCCGGCACGATGCGCTTCGATCAATAACATCGACACGAGGCGGACTATCGGCGCGTCTGCTTCATCGATTGGGCTCGCTTCCGTCCCATCGCCAATTTCCAAACCAAGATCGATTTCGTCGCCAAGTTCCTTTTGCAGGACGTCCGCCGCTTCATCGGCAGTGCCGTAATATTTGATCAACGCTTCGCGAATTTTTTTCGGACTCGTGCAAACCAGCTCCAGCTCGCGTTGCAGGAGAAAACCCAAACTGTCGATAGTGTCGATGTCGAGCGGGTTACCCACTGCGACCACAAGGCCGCTCTCGCCGAACGCGACCGGGATCACTTTGAACCGCCGCGCTTCTTCACCCCGGATCTCGTTTATCACCTGTGGCGGAATGATCATCGTCGAAATGTCGATCCAATCCATTTGCGCCTGCGCAGCGAGCGTGCGCGAGACGTCCACCTCGGACAAACTTCCGTCGTCGATTAAGACGTCGAGCACGCCGGGCTCGCCGTTTAGACGCGAGCGCGCACTTTCGATTTGCTTGCGGGTGAGGAGCCCTCCCTCCTGGAGAACTCCGAGCACATAATCTTCGTTGTGTTGCACCTGGGGCAAAACGCTGCGCCCAGTGTAGCGTAAAGCCGCTTTATTTCCAATAGTCGTGACTCCGGTGCAATGAAAGTACGTCCAAAGCCTCGTGCCCGAACTGGAGATCGCCCGCTAATTCCCGCCAAAATTACTTCACGGCGCTACCACGCTTTTAATCGAAACCCGCTGCCAGTACCGGACGAAACGACTGATGAATCGTGAACTGGCTACCGAAGAAACCGCCATCGGACGAACAGAATTCCGTTCACTTTTTCCGAAGGAAACTCCGCGACTGCCAATGACAGACCAAACGAATCGACCGAATCTTGAATTCGAGACCTTCGCCATCGGCAGACGGACGCGGGCTCTGCCTTGTCGGACCGCCGCACATTGGCAAACGCCGGTTGCTCTACGCCTTGGGCGAAAATCTTTTCCATGCCGGTTTCCAGCTCGGGCAGATCAGCGGGCCGGACTTCGACAATCCGCAAAATTTGCTAGTTCGGCTTAAGTCACTCCACCGGGACACAATGGCTGCGATCACGGAAAGTGTGCTCCGCACGTAGGGCAGATTTTGGTGTCTTTGGTCATCTCATTCCCGCAGTGGCAAATGAACGTTGCTGTCGCCATGCGTCTGCCAACGATGAAAAGTGGAATGCCAACGATTGCACCGACTACAGTCCAGCAAAGTAGCAGACCGATTACTTGAAGGCCAACGCCCCATGTGGCGGTTTTGCGCGAATTCTGAGGCTCCGGCAAAGGCGGGGGTCGTGGAGGTAAGGTGCTTTGGATCGGAACCGTGACCACGCCGTTGCAGATTGGGCACGGTGCGGTCATGCTGATTTGGTCGCGGGTCGCGGAGAGGTGCTGGTCACACGTCGGACACGCGAACCTAATGAGCGCGGCATCCTGACCCCGCGGCAAAACCACGGGCCTTGAAGATAAGGTAATTCGGATCGGGACTGTGATCATCTCATTGCAGCTTGAGGTAAGGTGCGGTCACGCTGATTTGGTCGCAGGTCTGAGCCGCGGAATTTCTCGAAGAAGTCTTGCGGAATGACATAAAGTTTGTCCCGAATCTGCCCCGAAATTGCTGATCGCTCCTATTTCTAGGACCGGAGCCTACGGGGCTCGAACCCGCAACCTCCGCCGTGACAGGGCGGCGCTCTAACCAATTGAGCTAAGGCTCCCGACGAGGAGCGAACGTTAACGGCCTGGCGGTTTACTGCAACTCACGCGAGCAGTTCAGCCTCGCGGAATTTGCCATTCGTCTGGAAATTCCGAGTTCCAAAATCCAAATTCCAAAGAATCTCCAATGCGCCAACAGGTTGTTCGCGGGTTTGGATGTTGAGTCTTTTCAGATCGGATTTTCTCTGCTGATCGGAGCTTGAAATTGGACTTATTCCGCGACGTTCACTGTCGCGGTTGGTTGAACATTTTAGAGATTCGTAGCGTCGAACATTGCGAACACGTCTGATGACGGTATAATTAACTCGGTTCGGCGGATTGACCCAAACCAAATGAGCGACGAGCGCAGTGAGGGATTGCAGGGAGGGGAAGGAGACCCCGGTCCGGAAAATCTTCTCGATTCATTCGATCAAGTGATCGGATCACTGCCGCCGGGCGATCCAGTTCGGCATGAATTGTTGCAGCTGCGCCCGCAAATTCTCGATCAGCAGGAAACGATGGCGGAGGCGCGCCGGATGATTGAGAAGCTTGAGGAAGTCGTCAAAAAAGTAACTTCGCCCGCGAACCGGATCGGCACCTTTCTCGGCGCCACTTCGAAGGAGACAGCGCATATCGTGGTCGGCGGCGCAGATTATTATTGCAACGTCGATCCGCGCATACCCCTCTCAAGGTTGAAAAAGGGCACACGCGTTTTGGTCAACGAGGCATTCGTCATTGTCGGCGATTTGGGATTCGAGACAGCTGGCCCTGTAACAAAAATCACCGAGGTCATGGGCAAAGACCGATTGCGCGTGGGCTCGGAGCACGGGTTGCACTCGATGGTGCTGCAGCGTTCCTCAGAACTTGTCCACTCCAACTTGAAATCAGGCGACGAAGTCCGCGTTGATTCCAATTACCGCATGGCGTTGGAGATGCTCTCGAGCACCAAATCGGACGAATACTACCTTGACACGGTGCCGGTGTTGCCGTGGGAAAAAGTCGGCGGCCAGGAAACGGCGCTGCAAGCAATCAAGGACGCGATCGAGTTGCCGTTGTTGCATCCTGATCTTTTCAAGAAATTTCAGCATGCTACGCCGAAAGGTTTTTTGCTTTACGGCCCACCGGGGTGCGGCAAGACGCTGATCGGCAAGGCCACTGCATTCAATTTGACGAAGCAACTCGGCGCAAAAACCGGGTCTGAGATGCGCGAATATTTCATGCACGTGAAGGGTCCCGAGATCCTCAACATGTGGGTAGGCGAATCGGAACGAATGGTACGCGAGATTTTTGCTACTGCGCGCGAAAAACGGAAAGAAGGTTTCATGCCGTTTCTTTTTGTCGATGAAGCCGAATCGATCCTCGGCACGCGACGCGCATCGCGACATTCGAACATTCTTTCCACGCTGGTGCCGATGTTTTGCGCGGAGATGGATGGAATCGATTCGCTCAATGACGTCGTGATCATTCTCGCTTCGAACCGCGCCGATCTGATCGATCCTGCAATTTTGCGTCCGGGGCGGATCGACCGAAAAATTAAAGTCAACCGTCCCGACAAGGAAGGCACGCGCGAAGTTTACCGTATCTATCTCACCGACAATCTGCCATACGATGGCGTGCTCGCGAAGGAGGCTGATGGAATCGGCGCGTCCATCGAACGCTTGGTCGAACGGTTTGTTGACTGGCAATTTGCCCGCCGTGATGAAAATAAATTTTTGGAAGTGACCCTGCGCAGCGGTCGAAAAGAAACGCTTTACCGCAGTGATCTCATCAGCGGCGCAATCATCGCATCGATCGTCGAGCGCGCCAAAGCGATCGCGATCAAACGGGCTATCGGGACTCAACGGGAAGAGGGAATTCGGGAAACCGATCTGCAACTCGCGTTTAACGCCGAATACGCGGAGAACGACATTTTCCCGGCCACCGATATCACCGAAGATTGGCTCAAGCTGATCGATTACGATCCGGAAAACGTCGTGAAGATTTCACCGGTTAGGCCAGCGTCGGACGAACGCGTGCGTGCAACGTCGGTGATCTAATGCACGTGAAATGACGGTGAGACCCGACTGTAGGGGAAGCTGACAGCTTCCCGCGTATATGGCCGAACCCCCGCGGTTACCAGGAATCCGCCTGCCTTGGGAGAACTCGATTATATATTTTGTGACCATCTGGGTGAAAGATAGGCGGCAAGCTCGTTCCGACAGCAGAGTAGGCTAACAATGAGACGCGTCTTTGGGCTGGAGACGGAGTACGGCATCACGCTGTCTGGTGCGGAGACGGTGGATGTCGTGGCCGAATCGATCGAGTTGGTGCGCCGTTACACCGATCACGGCGCGCTGATGAAATGGGATTATGACCTCGAAGATCCGCATCTCGACGCCCGCGGATTTCGCGCCCGGGAATTGCTTCAGGACACGGACGAATCGGCTTACTACGAGATCGACAAACGTCGCCCACTTAGCTTCGAAGAAATAAAAAGCGACCTCGTACTTTCAAACGGCGCGCGGTTCTACAACGATCATGCGCACCCGGAATATTCGACGCCAGAGTGCACAACGCTCCGCGAGATCGTCGCGCAGGATAAAGCCGGCGAGCGCATCCTCGCAGAGTGCGCACGCCGCCGAAATCAAAAATTACCGCCCGGCTACGAGGTCCGCCTGTACAAGAACAACACCGATTTTGCCGGCCACAGCTACGGTTGCCATGACAATTACTTGATGAGCCGCGATATCCCGTGGGACCGTATCGTCGCCGGCGTCCTGCCATTTCTTGTCACTCGCCAGATTTTCTCCGGCGCGGGGAAAATGGGGATTGAAGCCGAGAGCAGCCAGGGGGCTCCGGGAATCTATCAGATTTCGCAACGCGCCGATTTTTTCAGCGTGGTGGTAAGCATCGACACGATGAATCGCCGTCCGCTGATCAACACGCGCGATGAGCCGCATGTGGACGCGAGCCGCTACCGCCGGTTTCATGTGATCCTCGGCGATTCGAACATGAGCGGATGGGCCACAGCGATGAAGATTGGGACCACCGCGCTGGTCCTGGATCTGATCGAGCGTGGAAAAGCACCAGAGCTGGAAATTGCGCAACCGGTCGACGCCAACAGATCCATCAGTCGCGACCAAACTTGCGATTGGATCATCGAATTGAAGGACGGCCGCAAAATTTCTGCGATTGATGTGCAACGAATTTATTTGAGCGCTGCGAGCAAGCTGTGGCGCGATCCGCCAGATGACGAGCACGCATGGATTTTGTGCGAGTGGGAAAATGTGCTGAACGATCTCGAACGCGACCCGATGTCAACGCGAGATCGCGTCGATTGGTCCGCTAAAAAATTCCTGTTGGATGCGTTGCAGCAGGAGGAGAAACTTTCCTGGAGCGATCCCTGGCTACAATCGATCGATCTCGAGTATCACAATCTCGATCTGGACCGCGGGTTGTACTACGAATTGTTGCGCAAAGATCTGATGCGCCGCGTCAGCACTGAGGACGAAATCAAGGCTGCAATTTTTAATCCGCCGGGCACCACGCGCGCGTTTTTTCGCGGCCGCGCGGTGGCGCGTTTCAACGACCAGATCTCGTCCATCCAATGGGACGAAGTTGTCTTCACAAACGGCGCCTACTCATGCCGTGTCGCCCTGCCCGAAGCCGCGATGGACGCGCGCCTTGACGCGCTCAATCGCGCCGCGCGCAACGGCAAAGATTTTTTTCAATTCATGCGCGAGATCGCGCAGATTGATTGATTCAAGCTTTTCTCAATCGAAAACAGGATTACTCCCATTCGATCGTGCTCGGGGGTTTACTCGAGATATCGTAAACTACGCGATTAACGCCTTTGACTTCGTTGCAGATGCGGTTGGAAATGCGCGCGAGCAATTCGTAAGGGATACGCACCCAGTCGGCAGTCATGCCGTCGTGGCTCTCGACGATCCTCAGCGCGATCGTGTTTTCATAGGTGCGCTGGTCGCCCATCACGCCGACGGATTGCACCGGGAGTAAAACGGCGAATGATTGCCAGACCTTGTAATACCAGTCGGCGGCTTCCATTTCGCTTTGCACGATCGTGTCTGCCTCGCGCAAGATCGCCAGTCGCTCTGGCGTGACCTCTCCCAGAATGCGAACGGCGAGCCCCGGCCCGGGGAATGGCTGACGATAGACGATCTCTTTAGGCAAACCCAATTGCAGGCCCGCCTGGCGCACTTCGTCTTTGAACAATTGCCGCACCGGTTCTACCAGCTCGAACTGCATTTTCTCTGGCAACCCGCCGACGTTATGATGCGTCTTGATGACCTGCGCAGGGTTCCCCTCGATGGACACGCTCTCTATCACATCTGGATACAGCGTTCCTTGTGCGAGAAACCGGAACTTGTGATCGGAAACCGGCAATCCGTCGTCAGTTTTTGCAAGGTCGAGGATTGCGTCTTCGAACACGCGGATGAACTCATTCCCGATAATTTTGCGTTTCTCCTCCGGATCAGTGACGCCGCGCAGTTTCGACAGGAACCGCTCTGAGGCGTCCACGTACTTCAGTTTGATGTGGAAATTTTCGCCGAAGACGCGCTGCACGATTTCTTCCTCGCGTGCACGCAGTAGACCGTTGTTCACGAAAATGCACGTGAGCTGATCGCCGATAGCTTTGTGCAGCAGCGCAGCTGTCACTGACGAATCGACGCCGCCGCTCAAACCGAGCACGACCTTGTCGTCGCCGACTTGCTTACGAACGCGCTCGCAAGCTTCTTCGATGAACGAGCCCATCGTCCAGTCCATCGCGCAGTGGCAAATGTGATAGACGAAATTTTGCAGGACCTCTTTGCCTCGCGGTGTGTGCGCGACTTCGGGATGAAATTGCAGGCCGTAAAGTTTGCGTTGCGGATCCTCGACCGCGGCGAAATCGCAACCGTCGGTTGTTCCCACAACGCGAAAACCTTTCGGCAACGCTGTCACTTCGTCGCCGTGGCTGTTCCAAACATCAAGTTGATTGCCCAATCCATCGAAGAGTTCCGATCGTTTCGCCATGTGCAGCACTCCAGCGCCATACTCACGGCGCCCGGTGAAAACGACGCGGCCGTCAAGATGATGCGCCATTAGCATCAGACCATAACAAATTCCCAATATTGGAATACCTAACGAAAAGATTCCCGGATCTACTTGAGGCGCGCCTTTGTCGTAAACGCTAGCTGGCCCGCCCGAAAGGATCAGCCCTTTGGGTTGCATTGCCGCGATTTCAGCGGCCGGTGTGTCGAAGCGAATGATCTCCGAATACACCTGACATTCACGAATCCGACGCGCGATGACCTGGGTGTACTGTGAGCCGAAGTCGAGGATGAGAATTTTCGAGTGCGTTTGGCGTTCTGAGGTCTTCACATTCTACGGATGCGTTTGCGGCACGCTATGCTCCGCCGCTGGGTCGTCGGGTGCCCGTTCCATTGGCCCGAGCGTTCCCTGACCGGTAATGCCGCGCCCGAACTGCTCTTGCACTTCCTGTCCGCTGCGTTGTTCGAGCGGGTCCGCGCAGCCGCTCAAGGCCAGCAATGCGATTGCGAGCGGAATTGAAAGGGGCCTCATCTGCTCATTTTATGAAGCGCCGATTTCATTGCAAGAAGGTTGAACAGGTGAAGTGCAGAGTGATTGTCATTCTGAGCCAAGCGAAGAATCTCTGATCGGTGCTGTCGATGCCGCCGACCTAAAAATCAGGGGTGTTTCGTTCCGCTCAACATGACAGGATGAAGGCGCTTGCTTAACGCTTCGACAATGATCGACCCCGATCTTTTACTCCAAGGCTATCGGCTCGGTGTTTTTCCGATGGCCATGAACGACGACTCGATTGAGTGGTTTTCGCCCGATCCACGCGCCGTCCTGCCGCTGGAAAATTTTCATGTGCCACATTCACTACGCCGTCTCGCGCGCAGGAAACCCTTTGAAATTACCATCGACAAAGCGTTTTCGGCAGTAATCCATGCGTGCGCGGAACGCGAAAATACGTGGATCAATCGCGACATCATCGACAGCTACACGCGATTGCATGAGCTCGGTCACGCTCATTCAGTCGAGGCTTGGAAAGAAAACAGGCTCGCGGGCGGCCTTTACGGCGTCGCAGTCGGCGGCGCGTTCTTTGGCGAATCAATGTTTCATCGCGAGACTGATGCGTCCAAGATTGCGCTCGTCGCGCTCGTGGAACATTTGCGCGCGCGCAATTTCGTCCTCCTCGACACGCAATGGCTCACGCCCCATCTGCAACAATTTGGCGGGATCCAAATTTCGCGGAGCCATTATCTGCGCCTGTTGCGGCGAGCAGTCGATTTGCCACGAAGATTTCTGTAGCGCGTTTCACTGTTCCCTGTAGCCACCGGCCCTGCGGCCGGTCGGATTTGGTAGGGCGGGTAGTCCTCTGCCCGCCGCTTACGGGCCACCGGACGGCGCGCACTGAGTGACGTGCCCTACCAGCGGAGACGGCCCACAGGGCCGCGGCTACAGATTGATAGTGCCGGAATCTGACCGATATTACGGGTTCAAATGGTTGCTTGGATTTTAAAGAAAATTTTAGGGTCGAAAAATCAGCGCGCGCTCAAGCGTCTGATGCCGACTGTTGGCCGGATCAACCAGTTCGACGAGCAGTTCAAGAGCTTGTCGGATGACGAGTTGCGGGCAAAAACTGCGAGCTGGAAGGAAGAGATTTCGAAAATTCCGGACCCGCAAGAGCAGTGGATGAAGCTGGATGAAATTTTGCCGGAAGCATTTGCGGTGGTGAAAAACGCCGCGCGCCGGCTCAAGGATCGGGGACACAGCTTCACAGTGTGCGATCAGCCGATGGTCTGGGACATGGTGCACTTCGATATGCAATTGCTCGGCGGTATCGTTTTGCACAGGGGCCGAATCGCGGAGATGGCGACCGGCGAAGGCAAAACGTTGGTCGCCACGTTGCCGCTTTACCTGAACGCGCTCACTGGGCGCGGCGCGCACCTGGTGACGGTAAACGATTACCTGGCCCGGCGCGACGCGGAATGGATGGGGCAACTTTACAGTTTCCTCGGGCTAACAGTTGGCTGCATTGAACACGATCAGGAACCCGATGTGCGTCGCGAGCAGTACGCGATGGATATCACGTACGGCACGAACAGCGAGTTCGGCTTCGATTATCTGCGCGACAACGGCATGGCCACGACGCGCGAACAACAGGTACAGCGCGGCTATCGCTATGCCATCGTCGATGAAGTCGATTCCATCCTGATCGATGAAGCGCGAACGCCACTCATCATCAGCGGGCCGGCGACGATTTCCACTCATCAATACGACAAGTGGAAGCCGCTAATTGAGCAGTTGGTGCGGAAGCAAAACATGCTTTGCAACCGCGTAGCGAGTGAAGCGATCGAGAAATTCGAGCAGGGTGAGGTCGAGATGGGCGGCCGTCTCATGTTCAAGGTGAAACTCGGTCAGCCGCGCAATAAGCAGCTTTTGCGCATGATGGAAGACCCTGACAAGCGCCGCGCCATCGATAAAGCTGAGCTTTCCTTTTTCCAGGACACGCGCAAAGAAGAACTGTTTGCGCTCAAGGAAGAATTGTTCTTCACCATAGACGAGAAATCGAACGAATCCGATCTCTCGGAGCAGGGCCGTGGCTTTCTCAATCCCGATGATCCGAACGCATTTGTTTTGCCAGATCTAATTAACGAATTCACCGAGATCGATCTCGACGAGACGCTTTCGCCGGAAGAGAAAGACAAGAAAAAAACCGAGCGCCAGCAACACTGCGACGCGCAGGCAGAGCGCATCCACAACATCTCACAGCTACTTCGCGCCTACTGCCTCTTCGAGAAAGATGTCCAGTACGTCCTCGAAGATAACAAGGTCGTGATTGTCGACGAATTCACTGGACGCAAAATGCCGGGCCGGCGGTGGAGCGATGGATTGCATCAGGCAGTTGAAGCGAAGGAAGGCGTCCAGATCGATCGTGAGACCCAAACATTGGCGACGATCACGATTCAAAATTATTTCAGGCTTTATCAAAAACTGGCGGGAATGACCGGCACGGCCGAAACCGAAGCGGCCGAGTTTCACGATATCTACAAGCTGGACGTGAACATGATTCCGACGAA
>JBBQRI010000029.1:0-16899 GCA_038214915.1 Chthoniobacterales bacterium | reverse complement strand
GAACCTGGCGGTGACGTGAAAGATCGCTAACCGGTCACCGATTTCGAACTTCGAAGATCAAGCTTGCGTGTGGCGAGCGAAGTGAATGTCAACGCCTTTTGGAAGCAGGCGTTTGCGACCGCGTTGGCGCCGGCGCGCAAGGGTGGCGCGGCCGCCCTTTGTTTTCATACGCGCGCGAAAACCGTGCTGCTGTTTACGCGTTCGTTTCGATGGCTGATAAGTGCGTTTCATAAACCGTGAACTTGCTCCGGCTCGCTCTGAGAGCGGTTACACTAGGGGCACGGCCAGCATTGTCAACGACACCGGGCGGGAACAATTTGGGACGCGACCGATTTAGTACGATGACGCCTTATCCCCGACAGACAAGAGGGTTTAATTTACAGAGTTGCCAACACGGCGCATTTTTGGAATAACGACTCGCAGCGAAATGGCGGAGAAAGAAAATGTCGTAATCGAGCCGGCGACTCAAGCCGACCTGGACGAGTTGTCGAAATTGCTCGGCGAATTGTTCGCTCACGAGAGCGACTTCCGTCCCGATAAGGACAAACAGCTCCGCGGATTGCGGCTCATTTTCGAACAGCCCAGCCGCGGCCGGGTCTTTGTGCTGCGCCGCAATGGCGCAATCGTCGGGATGATCAATTTGCTCTTCACCATCAGCACGGCCGAAGGCGGGTTCGTCATGCTCTTGGAGGACCTGATGGTGCACACGAAGTATCAAGGTCAGGGCTACGGCAACAAGCTTCTCGAACACGCGATCGATTTCGCGAAGAAGAAAAACTTTCTCCGAATCACGCTGCTGACCGATCGCCCCGAAAATGTGGCGCAGGCGTTTTTCCGGAAGCATGGCTTCATCGATTCTTCGATGATTCCGATGCGCTTGTGGATCAGCACCCAGAACGAGGGGACCGAATCAAAAGGATAGGCCGCTCCGCGGAAGTGCGCTGGAGCAATTATTGATGCTCAGCCTTCGAGCCTCTCGATGCACATGAAAGGCGCGCTGCCAATATTCCGGTTGGCAGGAATACGCGTGTATCTGCATTTCACCTGGTTCATTGTCGCTGCGCTTGAAGTGACGCGATTCGCGCACCGGTATCACAATCCAATTTGGGCAGGATTGGAATATTGCGCGCTCTTTGGTGTCGTTTTGTTGCACGAATTTGGACATGCCCTCGCCTGCCGCCAAACTGGCGGAGAGGCAGACACGATCGTGCTGTGGCCACTTGGAGGAATCGCCTTCGTCAAACCTCCAGCTCGACCTGGCGCTTACCTGTGGAGTATTGCAGCCGGGCCCCTTGTGAACGTCATTTTATTGTCGTTGTTCACCTTGTTCGCCTTTGTGCTCATCAAGCTCCACTGGAAAACAGTTTACCCAGATTTCTACCAGTTTGTTCTGACCGTTTGGTTCATGAACGCCATGTTGTTGTTTTTTAATTTGCTGCCTGTTTATCCCCTTGATGGCGGCCAAATTCTGCGTGGACTGCTTTGGCTCAAGGTTGGACCGATTCGTAGCTTGAAAACAGCCAGCATAATTGGCTTCGGAGGAGCAATTCTATTCGCGTTCTGGGCGATCGCATCGCGATCGATCTGGTTAGGTATAATCGCCTTCTTTATTTTCGCGCAGGCGCAAGCCGGATGGCGTGCTGCTCAGAATCTCGCTATAGAATCCGACGACGCCACGCGCCGTGAAGCGGCAATTTCTCCACCGCCAATTCCAGAGCGACAACGCTAGGCCGAGCTACTTCGCGCCGCTGTGAATGAGCGCCGGCAATTGAGATACGATGCGGTGTTTGAATTCCGCTCGGAACTGAATTTCATCGACGACTTTAGCTACTTCGGGCGCGCTTGCCGGGGCCAAGTTCTTTTCGCCGTAGTCTTTTAATTCATTAGCACGCGAGCCATCGGAGAAAAAGGTAAAGAGACTGGGCGCGTAGCGGTTTGCACCTGCCGCATCGACTTTCGCGAGCAGCGCTTTCATATTTGCCTTCGCGAACTCCCAGGCAATCTCGGGATGACCGCTGTCGCGGGCGACTCGCGAAACCAGGAAAATGGCACGGCTCGTTGGCAGCTCGTCCGTAAGCGCAATCGCAAGTGTCTTCTTCACCAATTTTGGATCAGTCGCGCAAGCGAGCGCCTCGTAGTAATTCTGTTGATCCTCAATGCTTGTGGTTTTGAGACCGAGTTCGTGCAGTTTGTTCCAAGTCTTTTCATCGGCATAGCGGCCGACTACTGCCAGGACTGGGGCACGGAGATCCGGTAGGAGCGACTCCGGATGTGCGAGGTATTTCTGGAAACGGTCGCGGCAGCCGGCGATAATTTCTGGATCATTTAAATAGCCGAGGGCGCCGATCAAGCTTGCGCGCAGCCTTCCAGCATTCGGCGGTTCGTTTGGTTTCGGCTCCCACTCCAACGTCGCAAATGTTGGCCGCAAAAGCGATCGGGCATACCGTTGGAATCTTTCACGTTCAGAACTGCCGACCAACAGACCGTTTACGAAATCCAGCACATTGATGATCTGTTCGCGTTCAGCCAGATCGGTGGAAGCGGGCAACTTTTCGATCAATCCAAAGTAGAGCGAGATTTGCGCGCGACCGGCTTGCACAAGCGCCCAAGCATCGCTGATAAGATTCACGCGATCTTCAACGCCTAACTTCGGGAGCGCTTTAAGCAACAATTCCCATGACCCGTCATCATATTCGACGCGATAATTTCCAGCGCCCATGAGGTTCAATTTGAGTGCGCGATCTGCGGGAATGTTTTCCAGAGCCGCCGTCTTATCGGTCATCAGCAAAGTCGTCGGTGTTTCGCCAACGACCGAATACGTCAGGGGGATTTGCCAGAGCAGTGGCGGAGCGTTCTTGAAATTCACGGTGAAGCGCTCCTGAGTAAGCTGAACCTTGCCGTCAGCCTCTCGCTTAACGGTCACGACAGGAAATCCGGGCTGCTGCGTCCAACCGGCCGCAATTTCACCTACTGATTTGTTCGAAGCTTCCGAAAGCGCGTTCCACAAATCCGCAGTGGTTGTGTTCGAATACTTATGTGCGGCGAGGTATTGCCGGATTCCATCGCGGAAAACGTCCTCACCGAGAAAACTCTCCAGCATTCGCAGGAACGACTGGCCTTTCTTGTAGGTGATATCGTCAAACGCGCTATTGGCTTCGGCTTCCGTTGCGATACGTTGCTGAATCGGATGGGTAGTCGAGCGCGCATCGCCCTCCATGGCCGCTTCCTTCGCGATTCCGATACGCCGCGTAGGATCTCGCGGTAATTCGCGAGCGAGCCAGACTTCCCATTGCGGATTGAAATGCGCGGTGCATTTGCTGCCCATCCAGGAGGCGAATCCTTCATTGAGCCAGAGGTTGTCCCACCACGCCATGGTCACAAGGTCCCCGAACCACATGTGCGCCATCTCATGGGCCAATACTTCATAAATATTTTGCTTCGTCTCGCCGGAGGAACTTTTCGGATCGAAGAGAAGCCTCGATTCGTAATAGGTGATGCCGCCCCAGTTCTCCATCGCGCCACCGAAGCCGCCCGGGATAGCAATTTGATCCAGCTTCGGCAACGGATACGGCACGCCGAAATAATCGTTGTAGTACTTCAAAATCTCCGCTGAGGCCTCAAGCGCGTAGCGACCCAGTTCTGCTTTGCCTTTTGTCGCGATTACGCGGATCTGCGTCGGGCCGACTCGCGACTCGATAAAATCGAGTTCGCCGGCGACGAATACATTCAGGTAACTGGACATCGGCGGAGCGGGCGCAAAGCGCACTTCTTTCCCGCCCGCGATTTTCTGCTCGCTCTCGATCGGCATGTTTGAGACGGCGAGCCAATTCTCAGGCACCACAACGGTTAATTGAAAACGCGAGCGAAAAGCCGGTTCATCCCAGCAGGGGAAGAATCGACGCGCATCAGTCGCTTCGAATTGCGTCCCGAGCATAACTTTGCGCGCACCGCTGCCCTGTTCCTGATAACGCATATAGAAAAGCCCCTGCCCTTGCTGATTGATCTTGCCCGTGAAACGTAGCGCGAGCGCGTGATCGCCGACCGCGAGTTCTGACGGCAACGTAAGCGTCAGCATTTCCTTTTCATTGTCGGTCTTAATAGCCGAGAGCGGCAGTTCTTTGCCATCGACAGAGGCCGCTTCGATCTTGAGTTCGAGCCCGTTCAACACCAGTTCATGGATCGGACTCCGCACGTTCAGCTTCACGCTTTCACTTCCGGCGAACGTGAAATTGTCGAGGTTCGGAACGATGCGGATTGCGTATTCCGTCGGGACTACTTGTTTCGGAAGTTTTCCGGGCGTCTCGTTGAAGTTAAACGGTTTTTCCACAGCTCCGACTAACGACCTTATCAAAAACAAAACCAGAAATGCGACAAGTGGATTGCGCATGTGTCGGATTAAGGCATGGCTCTGATTTTTTGCGTTTCTCAATCGTAGGAATGGCCCGCCGAGCCGTCCGCCAATGGCGCGCCCGCAATCGGGGCCCTATCACCTACTGAACAACTAATACCAGTAACAATTGTCCCCCACCCACCTGCGGGCCTTTGATCACCAGCGGGCTGCGCTTGCTCAGCTTGGCTTCGGTCTCGAGCAAAAGTTCCTTCTCCTTGTAAAGCTTCAGATTCAAAACATAGCCATTTTGGGTTTCACCGCGCGCGTCTACGTGCAAGCCGAAAAATTTGCTTGTCGCAAGCCAATCTTCCTGGCCGGTCTTCAGGGTTTTTTGCGATTGTCCAATTACCTGAAACTCGTTGTAGCCGAAAAACCTTTTCAGCAATCCTTCGATCCGAGTCAATTCCGACGGAATCGGCTGCGGCTGCGTAACATTCTCCGCCATGACAAGCCCGCTCCAAACTTTTTCCGCCGCTTGCGACGCGGGCGCCGCCGTGATCGTCAGGAGAACGACAAAGATTACGACCGCCAGCGACCGATGCATGAGCAATTATTTCGCTGCGTAATCGGCCGGCAAGGTTTGTAGTCCCTCGGTCCAAAGGACTGTTACACGATCTTGTTTCACTTCGAAGATCGAGACCGTCGCATTCGGACTAACGACGGGATCGACCCGAGCATTGAGAATCTGTGTCAGGTATTGCGATTCCTCTCCCGGTCTTTCCTGATGCATAACCAGGACGGTGCATATTAAGAACACAGCGAGCGAGGCCGTACCCGTCCACAGCAGGCGCGGAATCGTCCACCAACCGGACGTTGGACTTCGGCGAGCGCGCTCCCGACGTTGCCCGCCACTTTCCTGAACGATTCTTTCGCGAAGCTGATGACTAAAGAATTCTTCGTTCTTCAGTGGATGCGAACTCAACTCGCGCTTCAACAGCTCGCCGAGTTTTTTTGTCTCAGCTTTTTCGGCTTGAGCGGCTGCTTTATCAGGTAGCGACGCCTCGAATTCCGATAATTCGCGCTCGCTGAACTGGTCGTCCAGCCATGCCGTCCATTTTTCCTCAAACGTTTTCATAAACGTCTCTCAGTAAGCTTTGCAATTTCTTCCGAGCATAAAACAGCCGGGACATCACGGTACCAATCGAACACCCCAACGCTTCCGCGATCTCGTGATATTGCATCTCGTCGATTTCCTTCATTAAAATGACGGCGCGGTGTTCCGGCGAGAGCTGGCCAATTGCCTTTTCGATCCGGGCGCGGATCTCGTCTCGTTCCATGGCTTGATGGGGCAACGCTTCCGTTTTCGGAACCGTTTTGGATGCCGGATCAATCTCTCTTAATTGAATTGCGTCATCGAACTCAGCGCCGCCGCCTTTGACCTGCTTCTTGCGCAGCCAATCGATGGTCACATTCATGACGATGCGGTAAATCCAGGTGTAAAAGGATGACTGACCGCGGAAGCGTCCAATCGACTTCCATGCTTTGAGAAAGCTCTCCTGAGCCAGATCCCAGGCGTCCTGTTCGCTGTGAACCATGTTGTAAATCATGCCGAATACTCGTGTCCGGTAGCGAGTTACCAGCTCGTCGAATGCTTCGGTCTCACCGGCCTGGCAACGTTTCACCAAGTCCACGTCCGAGACATCGGACTGCGCCAGAGTCGCTTCCGTTTGCATGATTGGACGGCGCGCGCCCTTATTTCATTCAACGCTGAAAACTGTCTGGGCCGAAACGACGGCGCCACTCACTGCGATATTCACCCATTAGGCTTACGATGCCGTCGCGGACTTCAAAGAGTCGTTGTTGCAACACTAGATACTCCGACCGGCTGATCAGTCCGGCAGCCTTTCGCAGTTGCGCTGCTGCGTTCATCGAGGACGTGATCGCCTTCAAGGCCCGTTTCAAATACGCGATGGTCATGCCGATTTCGTCGAGATGATCACCGCTCAACGCTGCTGCTAGCTTCGCGCTGGCCAGAGCCCCGTGAGTAGCCAGCTTAACGGCTGCGGGCTCGTTCTGAAGCGTAGCGTTTTGATCGAACAATTGATCGATCCAGAGCGTGAGATCGAAGGCAGCGCGATAAAGATTGTGCTCCTGGAAGGTTTCGCCGGAGGCAGCTGTATTGTCGACGACGGACTCTTCCTCTTCGGTAGCGGTTTCATCCAGAAGCGCGTCCACCTCGGCGCTCCAGTCTTTTTCATCCAGCAACTGCGTCCAACCCATTTCGCGCGCGATAATTTCGTCGCGGCGCGGATCATCAAGATATGTTTCCAGCAACTGCATGTACTTTTCGGTCTTCCCATCTTGTTGCTGAAGAAAACGCTCCCAATCGTATTCGTCCCACATGCGTTCAGGCTCGCCCCAGTTGCCGGCCATGCAGAACTAAACGCGAGCTTCTCTTTCCGCGCAAAAGCTTTTCGTGATGGCTTTCGTTTGATCAACCCACGAATTTCGCTGGTTGCAGCAGGCCCCGCGATCAGTAGGTTCGGCTTCGTGAATAAACGTTCTGCGTCGTGTGGGATGCTTGTTTTGGTACTCGCGTGGTGGCTTTCCGCTTGTGCCTCGTCACCCCAGGAAGGCGTCGTAACGGAAAATGCATCCGAACCACGCATGACATCTACCTCAGCCCACTTCTCACGTCCGGCATATGCTCCCGGGGGTGACACGGGAATCAGCTCTGGGCACTCGGGATTCTGAATTGGGGCGTCCATCGTCGAGACTGTAGCTTCGGTCTGTGAACGCCATCCCTTGCGACTGGTTGCATCAGAGATGCCCCGCACATAGCTTTACTGTCAGTGATTAAACAAGCCGCAACGACAGGCGTTCTGGTTTTGCTCATTGCCTCCTTGCTCGCCGGGTGCACGTCGATGACTAACGAAACGCTCTCCGAACCGTCATCCTCGCAATCTGCTGCACCTGTCCCCGGAGAAAAAATGCCAGATGACCAACGTTACGGTGCGGGCCCGATGGGATCCAGCAACGTTCGCTGGTGAGTGTTGTTACGAGACGGCACTCAGAGACCGCTGCTATCGATCACGCCATTCGTGAAGTGCAGTAGCGCTTCATGGACACCGGCGCCATGGTTTTTCTGCGCGATGTAACCGCCCGCGTTACTCACGGCATTTTGCACTTCTGGAATGGCATTCGCCGGACACGACGGCATCGCTGCAAATCTTCCGTCCAGCATCGACACATCGTTATGGTGATCGCCCGCCGCGAAAATGTTTCCGCGAGAGACATCCAGTAAACGCGCCAGTTCAGCCAGCGTCGCGCCTTTGTGGTAATCAGCGTGACAGAAACGCAGATAAATCCCGTTGCGCTGGTAATCCAGCTTCGGATGGCCCGCACGCGCCTGCCGAATGAAGTCCGTGATGCGGTTCAACTCTTCCTCGCTTTCGGCGGCGAGCCCTTCCAAGCCTTCTGAGTTGTAGATCAGACGCGCTTTCGTTTGATTCGTGGCGAAATCCACGAATTCAGCCAGCACGGAACCAGCAGAAGAAAACAAGTCGGCATGATCGCGCGCACATCGGTGGTTCCAATCGCCGAACGGTTCCCATTTCTCACCGTTTCGTGCCGGACGAAAAACGTCGCGTTCGGTCGTGAGAATGAAATCCGGACGAATCGGAAGCGCGAACTCTGCAAGACCTTTTTCGAGCAGATTGACCGAGCGCCCTGTGTTGATCGCCCAGATCGCGCCAGCATCCTGCAGCTCGCGAATCAACTCCATGCATTGCGAGTCGAGGACCGGCTCGCTAACACGCGAAACGAGCGTCCCATCAAAATCAATACTGAGCAGCCGAATTGGTGAAGGCATTCAAAAGCAATTTAAGAATTGATTTCTGAGACGCAATGTGTCGATTGCTTTCAGCAACGTAAAATCAGGATGAAATCAGCTTACGAACTCGCAATGGAGCGCCTTCAAAAAACGTCGCCATCGCTCTCGCTCACTGACGAACAGAAGAAAGAACTCGCCAAACTGGATTCCAAATATCAGGCGAAAATTGCCGAGAAAGAGCTCTTCCTAAACGAGCAAATTCGAAAGGCGCAAGCGGAAGGCAAGGTTGAGGAGCTAGAAACGCTGGAGAAGCAGCTGACCTCAGAGGTTCGGCGGTTACGGGGCGAGTGCGAAGCGAGCAAAGAAAAACTGCGCGCCAGCTTCACGAAATTTGTGTAGAGGCGCTCGCCGCGGCGAGCGCCTAGTTATTTCGATCGCGCGTTTGACATAAACGGCGCCGCACGCACATCCTCACGCGTCGAACCGCGCCCGCCGCGTTTCGGTAAATCAGGATCGAGAAAGCCGAGCATGTGCGCGCGCTTGATCGTGCGCACACCTTCCTGCTTCTGCAGGTCCTCGATGCTTCGACGGAATTTTTCCATTTTGGTCCAGTGAACCTTTGGGCGGAAATGATGTTCGGCGTGATAGCCGTTGTAGAAAAATAGCCAGTTGTAGATTCTTCCGTAGCTGCTCACGCCCCACGCAATGGGCTTGTCGGGGTTCGCTCCATAGTGCCGGTAGTAGCCGTTCAAGTAACTAAAACAATGGCCGAGATACCAGAACGGCAGGAAATACAGCATGAATCGCCAGTTAATGAAGTGAATCGGATTCAACGGTACGATGATCGCCATGACCAAAAGCGGCGTGGCGAATGCCGCCAGCTCGATGTTGCCCCAGAGCTCATCGCCGTTCTTCCGTTTCCGCAGGTCCTTGCGGATCGCGCCGACGTCATCGCGGAAGAAACTCAGAAAAACATAGTTCCACGGATTTTCGGCCTCGCCGTCGTGGCCGTGCCTGTAGATCGATAACCAATCAATCGTGTCACCTCTTTCATCCTGCCGGTCGGAGTTCCCTTTGTGATGTTGCATGTGCACGGCGTCGTACATCGTCTGCGAAAAACAACAAGCGATGGACTGAGTGATTCCAAAAAGGCGATTGAGAAGTTGCGATCGGAAAAACGGGTTATGAATGAAGTTGTGCCCGATGCCATTGATGTTCGCATTCACCATCAGCGAATAAACGAACCCGAGAATCAGCAATACCCGCAGCGGCGCGTGCGGAAACAGAAAGTAGAGCCCGAAAAGATACGTGAGATGAAAAAGCCCCGCCGCGGCTGGAACTGCATCCCAGCGTGAGTGCGCGAAGAGCTTGGAATTCGTGGTCGGGCGTTCTATTCGGATCGCGTCAGCAGCCATGGTCCTATTGGGCTTGGGGAACCAGATACCTTGGCGGATAACCGAGCTTTGGCAAGGTAGTAGCAGTAATGAGGGCCTGCTTCCCAGCCGTCCGCGGGCAATCCGTGATTCCTGTTTCTGTTGGACGGCGTCAAATCCGGATTTGCTAATTTTTGTCCTGTCCGCCTATTGTAGCGGCTTGCGATGTTCGCACTTCAACCTGAATTAAAAGTCTTTACCGGGTCCGCAAACCGCGATTTGGCCGAGCGAATTTGCAAGTACATCGGCGCGCCGCTCGGACAGGCGACAATCAGCTCGTTTCCCGACGGCGAGACATACGTCAGGATCGAGGAGAACATTCGCGGCCACGATGTGTTCATCGTTCAGCCGACTTCCCCGCCGACCAATCAACATTTGATGGAACTGCTGATTATGGTGGACGCGGCGCGACGCGCAAGCGCCGACCGAATCACGGCTGTCATTCCGTTTTTTGGATACGCCCGCCAAGACCGCAAAGATCAGCCGCGCGTGCCGATCACAGCGAAGCTCGTCGCGAATTTGCTGTACGCAGCAGGCGTGAATCGCGTGCTCACGATGGATTTGCATGCCCAACAGGTGCAGGGCTTTTTCGATATCCCGGTGGATCACCTCTATTCGGCTCCGGTGTTGATCAAGTATTTGCGCAAGACAATGACGGACAAAACAACTGTCGTTTCCCCCGACCTCGGCGGGCTGAAAATGGCTTCGGCTTACGCAGAAGCGCTCGGCGCCAACCTCGCGATTGTTGCGAAAGAGCGCAAGAGCGCCACTCAGACTGAAGCGCTTTACCTGATCGGCGATGTGGAGAACAGCGATGTGCTGCTCGTGGATGATCTCACTGAAACGGCGGGCACACTTAGCTCGGCTGCTGCGATAGTAAAAAAGCACGGCGCACGCAACATTTACGCCGGTGTGGCGCACGCGGTCCTAGTGGACGTGGCCATTCCGCGGTTGCAAAAATCAGAAATTACGGAATTAGTAACGACCAACAGCACGCCGGTGCGCACCGTGGATGGGTTTAAGGTCACTGTGCTCTGCGTCTCCGAGCTTCTCGGAGAAGGCATCAAGCGGATCCACAACGACGAATCGGTATCGTCGCTGTTCAACATCGAGAACGAAAAAAATGGCAAAACAAGTTAAGCTTAAAGCAGAACCGCGCCTGACTGTGGGACGCTCCGCTGTGCGCAAACTCAGAGCGCGCGGACTCATCCCGGCGGTCATCTACGGAGGCAACGAAAAACCGCAGCCGCTACAAGTCACCGCGCGAGATATCAACGCGATGATGAGCCACGCCTCAGGAGAAAACGTCCTGGTCGAGCTCGAAATTGGGGGCGACGGACCAAGCCGCACGGCGCTTGTGCAGGAAGTCCAACACTCGCCGATCCGTGGCGAGATTCGTCATGTCGACTTTCATGCCATCTCCATGGACCAGATGATTCAAGCTGAGGTGCCGCTTGAATCTGTCGGCACGGCCGTTGGCGTAAAAACTTTTGGCGGATTGCTCGAGCAGAGCTTGCGCGCATTAGCAATTGAATGTCTGCCGGTTGATTTGCCGGATCGGATCACGGTGGACGTTTCTCAGCTGAACATCGGCGATTCCATTCACGTCCGCGAGATTCAGCTTCCAGCGGGCGTAACGCCAAAAGTGCAGCTTGATCTGACGGCGTTCTCAGTGGTAGCGCCCGTGGTTGAGGAAGAGCGAGTTGCAACGGAAGCTGAGGCTGTTGCCGCAGGACCGGAAGTGATCACCGAGAAAAAGGAAGAGGGCGAAGCTGCTGCTGCGGCGGTTCCGGCTGGGAAAGAAAAAGCTTCAAAGGACAAAGAAAAGAAGTAATCCATTTTCGGTTTTCGATTTTGGATTTTCGATTGCCCGCGCGTGTACGAAACAACAATCCGGCTCATCGCCGGTCTCGGAAATCCCGGCCTGGAGTACGCGGCCACGCGCCACAACATCGGATTTATAGTCGTCGACCAGTTGGCAGCGCAGTTTGGATCGGCTTGGGAAAAATCGGCAAAATGGGACGCACTCTCAGCGAAATGTGGAGCTGTGCTTCTGGTCAAACCTTTGAGCTTCATGAATCGCAGCGGGTATCCAGTGTTCGCAGTTGCGCAGTTCTACAAAATTGAGCCGCAACAAATCCTGGTCGCGCTCGACGATTTGGCTCTTCCCCTGGGTCGCCTTCGGTTGCGCGCCCGCGGCGGATCTGGCGGCCACAACGGCCTCGACTCAGTCATAGCCCAATTTGGAACGGAGGAGATCCCACGTTTGCGCATCGGGATTGGGGCCGCGCCACGAGAAGGATCAGCCGATTACGTACTGAGTCGCTTCTTCGATGAGGAGAAGCCAATCGTGCGGTCCACAATCGATCACGCAGTGGAAGCGTTGAAATGCGCGATTGACAACGGTCTCATTTCAGCCATGAACACGTTTAACAAATCCGAAGAAATATGAATCGTCGTTATGAAGCCCTGCTGGTGCTAAACACGCAGGCCAAAGAAGATAATGTGAAAGAAATGATCGAGCGCCTGGAATCCGAGTTTGAGAAGGAAGGCGCCAAGGTCGAGCAGGTCCAAAAGATGGACACGCGGCACTTCTCATATGACGCCGGGCCGCTCGATGCCGGTTATTACGTCAACTTTATCCTGAACGCCGATCCTCGCTTGATTGTGCGGCTGCGGACCAAGTTCAAATTGGATCCTGACGTTTACCGCCAGCATTATCAGCGGCTCGAGGAGAACAAGGAGAAGGCACCAAAAAAAGTGGCAAAATCGAAATGATTTCGCTATAACCGCGACATGGCGAACCTCAACAAAGTTCTCTTGCTTGGAAATGTCACGCGTGATCCCGAAGTGCGTTACACGCCCAAGGGCAGTGCCGTCTGCGATCTCGGCATTGCCGTAAATCGTGGTTACACGACCGACAGCGGCGAAAAGCGCGAGGAAGTCACCTTTGTCGATGTCACGCTTTGGGGACGAACAGCGGAGGTCGCCAGTGAGTACTTGAAAAAAGGCAGGCCGGTTTTCATCGAAGGACGCTTGCAAATGGACAGTTGGGACGACAAGCAAACCGGACAGAAGCGAACGCGCCTGCGCGTGGTAGCCGAGAACATGCAACTGCTCGGAGGTCGGCCTCCAGGAGGAGCCGAGGCGACTGGAGAGAGCCGGCAAACCAGCGCACCGCCTAAAAAATCGGCGGGTCCGGAACCAGACGAAGACGAGATTCCGTTTTGAGGTTGAACACAGGCTCGCGCTCAATTTTCCAGCCGAGCTTGTGGCGAGCACGCAAATTAAACGACAGGCGCTCGCCGGGGCGAGCGCCTTTACAACATGACCGCGACCGAAGCCTGCATCGCGCTCAACATGCTACCGACGGTTGGGCCGGTGCGGTTACGCAAGTTGCTGGAGGTTTTTCAGGAACCGCAACAAATCCTCGCGACTAAACGCGGCGACCTTCGCAAGGTGGAAGGCATCGGGAACGAGGTCGCCGATCAAATCTCAAATTGGGAATCGACGGTTGATCTTCCCGCTGAGCTTGAGCGGATCCGCGATTTTGGCGCGACCGTTCTCACGCAGCAATCGCCCTCGTATCCCCCGCCGTTACGCGAGATCCATGCGCCGCCGATTGTGCTCTACGTCTGGGGCGAACTCCAAGACCGCGATCATCACGCTATCGGCGTTATCTGAGCGCGACGCACCACCCATTACGGGACAGAATCGGCCAAAAAGCTCGCCTACCAGCTTGCTTACGCGGGGCTCACCGTGATTAGCGGATTGGCGCGCGGCATTGATACGGCTGCTCATCAGGGTGCGCTCGCGGCGAAAGGCCGTACCATCGCGGTGATCGGTTCCGGATTAGCCAAACTTTATCCGCCGGAGAACGGGCCGCTGGCGGAGAAAATCCGCAGCGGGAATGGCGCCGTCGTTTCCGAGTTCTCGATGGATATCGAACCAGATCGACAAACATTTCCGATGCGCAACCGGATTATTTCCGGATGGAGCCACGGCATTCTCGTCGTGGAAGCAGGATTGAATAGTGGTGCGCTTATCACAGCGGCGCAGGCGCTGGATCAAGGTCGCGCGGTCTACGCTGTGCCCGGCCACATCAACGCGCCAAGCGCGATGGGATCGAACCGCCTGATTCAGCAGGGCGCAAAACTGGTCATGGATGCATCAGACATTCTGGACGACTTGGAGGTCCTGTTGCCTGAGGCAAAACCGTCTCCCGCAACCGCTGCCCGACCGTTGCCGCCGCTTTCAGACGAGGAGCGCCGAGTCTTCGGAGCTATTGACGCGACCGAGACCTCCATCGACGACATCGCGGCACGGAGCGAATTGCCAAGCGCGACCGTTTCATCTACACTTTTACAGCTAGAACTGAAACGTCTGGTCAAGCAATTGCCCGGAAAATATTTCGTTAAGCTAGGCTAGCCAGAGAGTTACTGCGGCGTTGCACGCCTCGCAAACTGGCCCTGACTTGCAAAGCCACCGTAAGTGAGTTCGATTCCTGCCCCATGTCTAAGGCCCTCATCATTACTGAGAAGCCCAGTGTCGCCACGGACATCGCGCGCGTCCTCAACGTGCCGAAGAAGGGCCAGCACTTCGAGAACGACGACTTTGTCATCTCATCCGCGGTGGGTCACGTAGCCGAACTCCTGATGCCCGAGGACATCGACAAAAAAAAATACGGCTTCTGGCGCCTGGAAACGCTCCCCATCATTCCGGCGAAATTCGAGCTCAAGCCGATCGACAAATCGAAAGATGTCTTCGCCAGTCTGAAGAAGCTCATCGCGCGAAAAGACATCGGTCTTCTCATTAATGCCTGCGACGCCGGTCGGGAAGGCGAGCTTATCTTTAATAATCTTTGCCGGCTCGCGAATAACAAACACCCGGTCAAGCGCCTTTGGTTGCAATCGATGACGCCGCAGGCCATTCGCGATGGCTTCGGTCGTCTGCGCGACGAGGCCGAGATGCATGGCCTGGCCGACGCGGCCCGGTCGCGCAGCGAAAGCGACTGGCTGATCGGGATCAACGGCACTCGCGCGATCACGAAACGCATGTTCGGTTCGCGCGCCGGCAACGTCGCCTCCGTCGGCCGCGTGCAGACCCCCACCCTCGCCATTGTTTACGCCCGTGAGCTCGAGATCCGCAATTTCAAGCCCCGCGCGTTCTGGCGCGTCACTGCCACCTTTGAGCTGACCAAGGGCAACTATGAGGGCGTCTACCAGCGCCCCAATTTCAAGCGCGCCGAGAACGACGACCACGACCGCATTGACCGGATCTGGGAGAAAGCCCTCGCCGAGGCCGTCGTCGCCGCCTGCGCCGGCCAGCCGCTCGCCGGCGTCACGGAGGAGAAAAAGGGCAGCACCCAAGCCTCCCCGCGGCTCTACGACCTCACCACCCTCCAGCGCGAGGCCAACAACCGCTACGGCCTGCCCGCCCGCCGCACGCTTCAGATCGCCCAGGCCCTCTACGAGCGTCACAAGATGATCACCTACCCCCGCACCGACTCGCGGGCGCTGCCGGAGGATTACATTCCCACCTGCCGCGAGACACTCAACAACCTCCCTGGTGAGCTCGGCGTCCACGCCCACAAGGTCCTCAGCGAAGGCTGGCTGCGGCCCAACAAGCGCATCTTTAATAATGCGCAGATCTCCGACCACTTTGCCATCATCCCGACCGCCCATGAGGCCAAGAACCTCGATGAGATGGAGGCCAAGGTATTTGACATGATCGCCCGGCGCTTTGTCGCGGCCTTTTACCCGTCGGCGGAATTCGACATCACCACCCGCACCAGCACGGTCGCAAAACACGAGTTCAAGACCGAGGGCAAGGTCCTCACGGCGCCTGGCTGGCTCGCCGTTTATGGCAAGACCACCGTGGACGACGACTCCGCCGACTCGAAGGCCCTGCCCGCCCTCACCGCCGCCGACGGCTCGCCCGCCAAGGCGAAGACCAACGAATCCAAGCTTCATTCCGAAACCACCAAGCCGCCGCCGCGCTACACGGAGGCCACGCTGCTCTCCGCGATGGAAGGCGCCGGCAAGCTCATCGACGACGAGGAATTCGCCGAGGCGATGAAGGAACGCGGCCTGGGCACTCCGGCCACGCGCGCCGACACCATCGACGGCCTCATCAATCAGAAGTATATGGACCGCGCCCAGCGCGACCTGATGCCGACCGCCAAGGCCGAGCAACTCCTCCAGTTCCTCTCCGCCGTCAAGGCCGACGCGCTCACGCTGCCCGCGATGACCGGCGAGTGGGAATTCAAGCTCCGCCAGATGGAGCACAACAAGTTCTCCCGCACGCAGTTTATGGACGAAGTCATCGAGCAGACGAAAGGCATCGTCGATCGGGTGAAGACGTTCGAAGAGGACGACTCCATCGCGCGCGTCACCGACATCCCCTCGCCCACCGACGGCAAGCCACTCCGGGAAACCCTCCGCGGCTACAAGTCACAGGACGGCGAGTTCATGGTCTACAAAGTCATCGGCGGACGCAAAATGGAGGAGGAGGAAATCCGCACGCTCGTGGCCAACCGCTCGATCGGTCCGCTCGACGGCTTTATCTCCGCCAAAACCCGCAACCGCTTCAATGCCGTCCTCAAGCTCGTGAAGGACGAGGAGAAGGGCAAATGGAAGACCGAGTATGATTTCGGCGACAAGTTCGACGTCGCGACGCTCACGCCGTTCTGGACCGATCCCAAGACCGGCGCCGAGTTGTGCGAAGTCGGTTCGCAGTACGTGCTCCGGGAGAAGGAAGGCGAGACGTGGAAGCAGACTTTCCGCATCGGGCGGCTCATGTGCCAAAAGCCCATCCCGCAGGAACAGGTCATTAAGATCGTGGCCGACGGCAAATCCGACCTGATCGAGGATTTCACCTCGAAAAAGGGGCGCCCGTTTAGCGCCTTCCTCAAACGCGAGGGTCCCAAGATCTCGTGGGAATTTCCCCCGCGCGCGCCGAAACTCGACAAGGACGGCAATCCCATCGCCCGCAAAGCCCGCACTCCCCCCGACTTGTCCAAGGCGGTCCTCATCGGCCCCAGCAAATCCCATCAGGGCGGCGAACTCGTTGAGACGGCGGATTCCTACTACGTGCGCAAACCCGAGCAGGACAACCGCATCGTCTTCACGATGAAACGCCATATCTGCGCGAAGGAAATCCCCGTCGAGGAGGTCAAACAGCTGATGGAGACTGGCCGCACCAATCTCATTGAGGGCCTCATGTCGAAACGCATGCAGCCGTTCAGCGCCTACCTCGTGCTCTCAAAAACCAAGGCCAAGGCCGACTTCGAGTTCCCGCCGCGT
>JBBQRI010000028.1:0-17550 GCA_038214915.1 Chthoniobacterales bacterium | reverse complement strand
TTGCTGGCAGGCAGCGAATGATTTTTTGCAGCAACTACGACGGCAGCGTCGAGAGCTACATGGATGACTTCATCAACAAAACAGGTTTTGGGCTGAACGCGTCCTTTAGCAATGGGATCGGTTATCCCAGAACGAATTGGCTGGTGCGCGATGGTTGCATCGACGAGCGAAACTATAAGGAATACCTCCGACGTCATACGTTGCCGAGCCAGGTTTGGTACAAAGCCTATCCAGGACTTAGTGCGATCGACCTGGAGAGAAACACGCGGATTCGCCAGGGCCTTGAGAGATCGTCCGTCACTGACGAGGAAGTCCGCGATTGGGTCACACTGCTATGAGCCAAGTCGATTACGCCGACGTGCAAGGTCTCGTCCGTTTTGGATACGGTTACCTGACAAGTGCGTCGTATGCGCTCGTTCGCGTGAAAAACGCAGCAGCGGCAAAAGCCTGGCTCCGCTCTGCTCCTATCATGACCGCGGTTGCGGTAAAGCCGCCACCGAAAACTGCGCTAAACATCGCGTTCACCGCACCTGGCCTCAAAGCGCTCGGCGTTCCGGAGTCAATCATTGCCGGTTTTTCGCATGAGTTTCGTGGAGGCATGGGGCAAGAAAGCCGCGCGCGACAACTGGGTGACGTTGGGAAAAACGCGCCATCAAATTGGACTTGGGGCAGCGACGGACGCGAACCTCATGCGTTAGTAATGTTTTTTGCCGAGCAGGACCAGCTCGATTCGTTTATTCAAAAAACCAGCGATCAGAACTGGAGTGAAGCATTCGAGGAGATCACTTCGCTTGGCACGAGCAATCTCGACGGCGACGAACCGTTCGGGTTTGCGGATGGCATTAGCCAGCCGCAGATCGATTGGGAGCAGCAACTGGAGAGGCCATGCATTCAATTGGGATACACCAACGTTGTCGCGTTGGGTGAGTTCCTGCTCGGTTATCGCAACGAGTACGGAAAGATAACGGATCGGCCATTGCTCGAGCCCGATGCTGCCACCACAGGTTTGCTCAACGCCGAAGATGCGCCCGCGAAAAAAGATCTGGCGCGAAACGGAAGCTATCTGGTCATGCGGCAATTGGAACAGGACGTCCGAGGCTTCTGGAAGTTTTTTTATGAGCAAGCTGGCGGAAATGTTGCTGACGCCAACCAATTGGGAGCGAAAATGGTCGGCCGTACGCGAGCAGGCGATCCTTTGGTGCCGATCCAGGCCGAACCGATTCCCGGCACAGGTCCGCGCACCGTTACGCAGAATCAATTTACTTATGAGAGCGATCCAATTGGCGCTCGCTGTCCTTTTGGCGCACATGTTCGCCGAACGAATCCGCGCAACAGCGACTTTCCTGAGCGGCGCCTCAGCGCACTTCGAAAACTTATCGTTATGCTGGGTTTCGGTCCGAAGGGATTCTACGATGATCTAACGTCATCGGTCCGGTTTCATCGTATTCTGCGGCGGGGTCGTGAGTACGGTTCAGAGCTGTTGCTCAAAGAAGCGCTGCAGTCAGCCGCGCCTAACGAGTCCCCTCGCGGATTACATTTCATCTGTCTCAATGCCAATATTTTGCGTCAGTTCGAATTCCTGCAAAACGCATGGATAGCGAACACCAAGTTTTCCGGCGTAACCGGAGAAAGTGACCCGCTTCTGGGCAATCGTGAATCACTCCCGGGGTGTCCGGTTACTGGCAACTTTACCATTCCTGGCGACGGCACGCCGCGGCGGCGCGTGTCCGGCCTGCCACAGTTTGTGACGGTCCGCGGCGGCGCCTACTTCTTTTTGCCAAGCTTACGCGCGTTACGCTATTTCGCGGGAGCTTGAACGGCTGGGCAGTAGCGAATCATCGCACGAAGTATGAAAAGCGCTTGTGTGCGCGGCAGTTCTCCGGCAGTTTCGTTCCGGTATGGCATCCGACCGCAGGCTGGGTTGTCTAAGCATCTTTTTGTTCATCGCGCTTTGCGCCAGTCTGTTCGTGAACTTTGTGTTGATGATCGCGGCGTTTCAGCGCCTCGGCGGTATCAGGGAAGCAGAACCGATCCCGCGTTTCCGCGAGATCCTGCTCCAAAGAGGTGCCCGCGCGACTACGGACAAAATCGCGGTTATCACCATGCGCGGCCTCATCAGCACGTCGATCCCGGGAAACGTCAGCGACTCGATGGTGGACGACATGCGAGCAGCACTTCAACAGGCGCGAGAGGACCATCGCGTTAAGGCCATCGTGCTGGAGATCGATTCGCCCGGCGGAGAAGTCACGGCTTCCGATGAGATCTACAGCGCCGTTGTCAAGACGCGCGCGAAAAAACCGGTTGTCGTCTACATGGATTCTTTGGCGGCCTCGGGCGGATATTATGTTTCCTGCGGCGGCAAATTTTTGATGGCTAATGAAACGACGATCACCGGGAGCATCGGCGTAATCATTCAAACCCTGAATTACGAGCAGCTGTTTAACAAAATCGGCCTCGCATCCGTAGTTTTTAAGAGCGGCAAATTCAAAGACATGCTAAACGGAGCGCGACCGATTACGCCGGAGGAACGGGAGCTCGTACAGAACTTCATTATGAATACGTACGACAAATTTCTCGGCATCGTCGCAAAGGAGCGAAACCTGCCGGCCGATCTTCTCCGCAACACAATCGCCGACGGCCGAATTCTCTCGGGCAAAGAAGCATTGCAGAACAAACTCATAGACGGTCTCGGCGAATTAGACGACGCCTTCACCAAAGCAAAAGAAATGGCCAATGCGCCAGACGCGAAAGTGGTGAAGTACGGACCGCCATTTAGTCTTTCCCGGTTCCTGCGCGTATTTGGAGAATCGGAGTCGAAAATCGAACTGCAACTTCCGAAACAACTCCTGCCGCAACTGGAATCGGGGCGCGCGTATTTCCTGCCGAGTTACTACGCTCCGTAGGCGCTGAGGGTAGCGCACACTTCAGCACACCCTCATGCTATTCGGGAACGTTTTTGCGACATTCGGAGCCGCCCCGAGTCTCGCCCTGTTTTTGCTTTCCGCTCTTTACTTCATTGGCAGTCTTTGTGTGTATGTGTCGCTGATTTACCAGATCAGTACACGGATTCGGAACGCTTCCGAGGCCGACGCACCGACGCGCGCTTTTGGACTGCCGGAAGCAGTTCTCGCCAGCGCGCTGATCCTTTTCTTTCTACTGACGATCAGCTCAACAGTTCCGGACCCGGCGCTTCAATTTCACCCACGCAATCTTCTGGCCAATTTCCTCCTCAGCGTTTTGGTGCTGCTCATCATAGTCACTCTTCTGCAATTTCGCGGTTTTGATGTCGGCGCATTGGCGGGATTTTTGAGAATCAGTTTTGTTCGAACTTTAGGAACTGGAGCCATCCTGCTCTTTTTTGCTTATCCATTGATCGGTTTTTCCGAGGCCATCAATCAGCGGTTTTTCGGTGGCGACTCAAGCAAGCAGAACATCGTCGAGTTCTTCAGCACATCGCGCACCATCGAGGAGCGGGTTTTGATCATTGTTTTCGCGGTCGCGGTGGCGCCGATCGTCGAGGAGTTTGTTTTTCGATTTTTCATCTACGGCGTGCTCAAACGCTACGTTGGCTGTCTTCTCGGGGTGATACTTAGCTCGCTGCTGTTCGCGGCGGCCCACGCACATTTTCCCTCATTCGTTCCGTTGTTTGTCTTGGGAAGCTGTTTCGCGATTGCCTACGAATGGAGCGACTCGATTCTTGTTTCGATGACTATGCATTCCCTATTCAACTCGCTGACTCTCACTGCCCTCGCGTTTCCAGAGATCATTTCTCAATGAAACTCGGTGCTCTGGGCGAAGACCGACTGCTCAACCAAATCTTGCTTCATCTTCCGCGTGGAAGAGGCCGGAAAGTCTTTGCGGGTTCAGCCGACGACTGCGCGATTGTCGAAATACCAGGAAGCAAAAAACAGCTCGTGCTAAAAACAGACTGCGTTGTCGAAGGCGTGCATTTTGTGCACGGAACAAATGCGTCAGACGTTGGATGGAAAGCAATGATGCGTCCGTTGAGCGATTTCGCTGCGGCTTCAGCTGTGCCCCAGTTCTCGCTGATTACGCTTATTGTTCCGCAGAAAACCAAAGTCGCGTGGGTGCTAGGACTTTATCGGGGGCTGCGCCAAGCGGCGAAGCGCTTCAAAGTGAGCATTGTCGGTGGCGAAACGAGCAACACACCGGGGCCAATCGCGATTTCGGTAAGTGTGATCGGATTTGTTGAGAAACCCCGCGCGGCATCGCGCCGGGGCGGAAGATCGGGTGATGACCTGTTCGTTACCGGCCGCCTTGGCGGCGCGCTGAAACGAAAGCATTTGAAATTCGTTGCGCGGATTGCGGAGTCGCGCTGGCTTACAAGAAATTTCTCAATCCACGCTATGATGGATTTAAGCGACGGACTCGGAGCCGATCTTCCTCGATTTGCGCGCGCGAGCAAAGTGGGATTCGACATCGAGCTGGAAAATTTGCCCTTAGCCCGTGGTGCAACCATCGACAACGCGATTTCAGAAGGGGAGGACTACGAACTGCTCTTTGCAGTGTCGCCGCGCGACAGAAACCGTTTGGAGCGCGAGTGGGGACGAAATTTTCCGGAATTACCGCTGACGCGAATTGGCTCGCTCAATCGCAAATCGCCCGTAACGGGTGGGAAGGAACGGCCGGGCTTTCCAATCACAAATCGCAAATTACCTCTTGGCTACGTTCATTTCCAACAGCCCCGCTGAAACGGAAGCAATCGCGCGGCAAATTGCGGAGGATCTTGTGGCCGGTTCCGTATTGGCGCTCCAAGGCGAACTGGGCAGCGGCAAGACCTTGTTCACGCAGGGTCTCGTCGCGGCTCTGGAAAGCGATGCTGCAGTAACGAGCCCGACCTTTACTATCGTGCACGAATATCAAAGCGGGCGATTGCCCATTTACCATTTCGATTTCTTTCGCATGGAAAATCGAGAATCAGCCGTGCGGCTTGGACTGGAAGATTATTTTTTTAGCGATGGCGTTTCAGTGATCGAATGGGCCGATCGATTCCCAGAATTGATTCCAGAGCAGGCGCGCTGGATTTCCTTTGAAATAAAATCGGAGTGTCAGCGGATCATAACGCTGTTTCATCACGGTCATGAAAATTCTCGCGCTTGAACTTTCCACCTCGCGCGGCAGCCTGGCGTGGCTGGATGACGAAATCGAGTTCACGCGCGAATGGCCTAACGACCGAAAAAATTCCGCAACGTTTTTCGAGAACCTCCAGGCGGTACGAAGAAAATTTGGCGCTCCGGAAACGATCACTGTCGGACTTGGCCCCGGGTCGTATGCCGGGACGCGCATTGCGATTTCAGCCGCAATCGGGATACAACTTTCTTGTGATGCGCGCTTGATCGGGTATCCCTCGGTTTGCGCAATGGAATGCGATGCGCAGGAATACTGTGCGATTGGCGACGCGCGCCGGAAATCTTTTTTCTTCGCGCGCATTCTCAAGAATGAAGTGATTGAAGGCCCAACGCTCTTTTCCGAGCTCGAGCTGAAAGCGAGACTCGAATCGCTCGATCCAGCAACGCCGGTTTTCTCCTCAGAATTGCTTCCGCAGTTTCACCGATCCGTGATTTGGTTTCCCTCGGCTCTCATTCTGGCCAGACTTGCGATGGAGTCCCGACGAAGCTTTTGTCTGCCACCGCTGGAACCATTTTATTTACGCGAACCACACATCACCATGCCGACATGAAAGAAACTTACCGTTGCTGGGCTGAGATTGATCGCGCCGCTTTGCGGCACAATGCGAAAGTCGTGCGGGATCGAATCGGATCCGCAGAGATGCTCGCGGTTGTGAAAGCAAATGCTTACGGTCACGGATTGGTCGGCGTTGCGGAAACGCTGGCCGATGAGGCGCAATTATTTGGCGTCGCCAACCTTCAAGAAGCTCTGACGCTGCGTGAATCGCTCCCGCATCCCATCGTAATTCTCGGCCCGGCAACTCCTGAGGAACGCCCGATAATCGCCGAGCACGGATTTATCCCGACGATCTCCAGTTTGGAGGAAGCCCAGGCGTTCGATCGATTGAAGGCGGTATCAATTAATTTCAAGATCGACACCGGCATGGGGCGAATGGGCGTGGTACAGAATGAGGCACGCGAGGTTTTCCGACGCGTGGCGGCAATGGCGAATGTTGAGATCCACAGCATATCTACGCACATGCCGGTATCGAACGAAGACGCAGAATACACGCGTGACCAGCTCGTCCGATTCCAAAGAATCGTCGAACAAATTCGCGCAGACGTTCCGGGAAGCTACAAGGCGCACGTGTTGCAAAGCGCCGGCACGCTCGCGTTCAATCAGCCGACGCACGAAATCGTGCGCGCCGGTATCATGCTGTACGGCATTTCGCCGCTCCCGGAATTTCGTGAGTTGCTCAAGCCGGTTATGACGTGGAAGACACGAATTTGTCTCGTGCGCGACGTTCTGAAGGGCAGCTCAATCAGCTATGGCCGCACGTTTATTGCGCCGCAAAATATGCGAGTAGCAACGTTATCAGCCGGCTACGCCGACGGTTACCCGTGGCATCTCTCCAATCGTGGCGCCGCCGTTTTGGTGCGCGGAAAGCGCTGCCCTCTTCTCGGTCGGGTGACAATGGACTTGATGGTGATCGATGTGAGCGGACTCGATGACGTGCAGGTAGGCGACGATGTTATTCTCATGGGGCGCGACGGGAGCGAAGAAATTCCCTGCTTTGAATTGGGTGAAAAAGCCGGAACGATTACGTGGGAAATCGTGACGCGAATTGGCGCGCGTGTGCGCCGCGTTTATCTTTAGGGTTTGTGGTCTCTTTGTCCCTGCTCGAAGAAAATGACCGATGCGACCAAAATGATTTGAGCGTCCATGTTCCAAATCATCTTCAATGAACTGAGCGCAGCCGAGATCTCAGCGTTACCGAAAAGGTTACAGCTTGAGTTGCTGGCCGAGTTTCAAATTTTACCCGAAGATTTGGATCAGCTCAACTCCGAGCGCTTCGGCGTGATCGAACGCGAGGGGAAGAAGTTGTATCGCTATCGCGCGAAGAATTACCGAATTTACTTCGCCAAGACCGAGGAAGGCCTCAAAGTGCATCGCGTTTTGCACAAAAACACGCTTCGCGATTTTCTGTTCCGAAGCAAGCTGCCTGTTTCCGAGGACGCGCAATTGGGCGAAACGCGCGAGTTCTGGAAGTTGATTGAGGAAGGCGAGCGGACGCCGAAGGGGTAGCGCCGCGGTTAGTGACGCTCACCTCGAATCGAGACGCGTCAGGATCGAAACGGCGAATCGAAAACCAGGCGCTCGCCGCGGCGAGCGTCTCTACAACTACTTCATCAACAGCACCGAACGGCTGCGCTTGATTTCGCGGGTGATTTTCCGGTGCATGTATGCGGGCATGCCGGTAACGCGACGAGGCAGAATTTTGCCGCTTTCCGTGACAAATTTTTTCAGAAGATCAGGGTTCTTGTAATCGATTGCCTCCAGGGCGATATCGGTCCGGCGCCGCGGCATGGGCCGATTGGCGCGGCGAAATGCGGAACGGCGTTTTGGAGTTTTCGGCTGCATGGCTGATTACCTGGTCTCGCGGTGCAAGGTGCGCCGCCGCAAAAACGGATTGTATTTTTTCTTCTCCAAGCGATTCGGCGTCCGTGGGCTTTTTTTATTGCGCGTCGTCATGTAACGCGAAGGCGGCTTCCCAAGCGCTTTAGCTTCGGTGCATTCGAGGGTAACAATCTCCTGAGCCATAAGCGTCGATCACTCCTTCACTTCCGACGGAGTGGCCTCCTCCTCCTCTGATTCGGCGCCTTCCTCTTCGGTCAAGCCAAACAAAGAAGTAACTGATGGTCGCATTCGGGTGGCCTTACTCTGCTTCTCCAACTGCGATTGACACTCCACAGTGAAACGGGCGAAGGGAATGGCCTCGAGACGTGCATGCGGGATTGGTTTACCGGACATCTCGCACTTTCCGTATGTTCCGACCTCGACGCGCTTCAGCGCCTCATCGATTTCGTAAAGCGCGTCCTGTTCTTGTGAGAGCAAACTCAGCGCGAAATCGCGATCGTATGCGTCCGACCCGGCGTCGGCCTGGTGCATTCCGAAGGCAGAAGCTTCGCTGCCTTCAGCGCGCGAGCGAAGGGTGCCCTGGGCCACGCCGGCCATCGAATCCACTACCGCATCGCGAAGCTGAAGCAGGTTTTGTTTTTGTTTGCGAACGAACGGATCCAACTTCTTTTCGCGATGATTCAATCCCAGTAGCAACGCTGCGGGCGACTCGGTGCCTTTCAAGTTGGCTCTTGGCGAACGGCGCGCGATCTTCTTTTCGCGTGCGGAATTTTTCGGCTTGGGCTTTTTGGCGTGAACTTTGCGAGCTAGCCGCGGCTTTCGTACAGCCGAGTTTGCTGCAGACCCGTTCTTTTTCTTTGATTTGGCCATAGTGACTGTTGTACGCCATTTCTAATCGACTGGCGCGGAGAAAATGGACGCTTAATTAAGAACGTTTATCCCAGCACGCAAGCGGATTCTCCAAAAAATTTGGCTCGCTTCGCAAACGAGCTTCAGCTGTAACGTCCATCATTCCAGCGGGACTTATGACCATGCGTACCGCAATGAAATCGCCCGGCGTGTCACTGGATCGCCAGTCGCAGACCTGCCGCTTGCTGATTAAGTCCGCAGCTTAAAACGATCGCGCGTCGCGCGCTTGGAATCAGCGTCCGCGAGAATGAAAGCCGTAACCGAACGCTGTGGTCCGCGTGAAGCACGGGTGGGACCTCTTTCGAATGAAGTGCTTGGGCCGCCAGAATGATCTGCCACAATCCTGCCGCGCCGATGCCCTCGCCCAAGGCGGGTGTGACCGTGTAGACCAGCGCATTTGGAACGATCTCCTGAAGCGCTTGGGCTTCTGCTTGATCGACAAACGTCCCATTCGCGCTCGAAATAACAAAATCGATTTCTACTTGACCGAGATCAGACAGGATGCGCTTCAAAATTTTTTCCGATTCGGCTCGTCTCCTAAAATGCCCGCCCGGATGCGCGCGTTCGATCGTGACGAATCCGTCGCGTGCGAGAACGATCGCTCCTGCGCCTTCGCTCAGAATCATTCCGCGGTTCTGCTTGCTGAAGGGCTCAATCGGGGGCGCCATACGCAACAAACGCCACCGCCGGTAAGCATCGCATAACAGCCAGTCGATTTCTTCGGTGCCTACTACGAGACAATAGTCCAGCGCCTCATTCGCCATTAACTCCTCGGCCATTTTTATCGCTGCGAGGCCGACGGCCCCGTCGCCCACGAGGGTGTACGTAGCGCCGGTCACGCCAAGGATGGCGGCAAGATGGCTTGCCGGCGCATTGAATACCGTTTCCGGAAACAGGAGCGGACTGGCTGCCTGCGCGCCTGTGCCGACGATTTCATGGTAAAAACGTTTCGTGTAACTGACGCCTCCATTCGAGATGGCAAAGATCAGCGCAATTCGTTCAGCATTCTGCGACTCGAGTTTTAGTCCCGCAGACTCCAATGCGTGCAACCCAGCTGCCGCGGCGAAACGCGAAATAGCACTGGCGCGCCGAAGGCGCGGATGGGAAATCCCCTTCAGCGCTGATTCCGGTACGCGAAAAACGCTGTAAACGCGATCGGCGAATTGTTCGGAAATCGTCGTCGCAGATGCCCCCTCACCCTGAAGCAATCGCTGCCAAACGGAATCAACGCCGGTGCCCAGAGGGGTAACCCACCCCATGCCGGCAATCGCCAAACTCATGCGTCGCCTGTCCGGGGTAATCCTGGCGAAGGCGGAAATTTACGCATTAGTACCGACGCATTTGTCCCACCGAATCCAAACGAATTCGAGAGCGTCGTGTTCACGACAGCAGGTCGCGCTTCGTTCGCGACGATGTTGAGATCGACATCGTCATCTTGAGTGGTGAAATGGATGTTGGCTGGAAGAAATTGATGTTGAAGCGCAAGCAAACAAACGATGGCTTCGATGGCGCCCGCGGCGCCAAGGGAATGTCCCATCATGCCTTTGGTTGAGCTCAGCGGCACACCATTGAACAATGCGCTGATTGCCTTGCCCTCGGCTGCATCGTTGAAAATCGTGGCTGTACCATGCGCATTGATGTAGTCAACGTCGCCTGCACCGATATGCGCGCTCTCAAGAGCCCGCTCCATTGCTTGTCGCGCTCCGATCCCGGATGGCTCCGGTTGTGTAATGTGAAAGTTGTCGGTGGAAATACCGTAACCGATGATTTCCGCGAGAACAGGCGCACCGCGCTCGCTAGCGAGGTCGAGATTTTCCAAGGCCAGAACCGCAGCACCTTCACCGAGCACCATACCAGACCGATAACGATCAAACGGGCGGCATTTCTCCGGCGTTGAGGCTTGAAGCGAATCAAAGCCGACGAAAACCATTTCCGCGAGAGCGTCGTAACCGCCGGCTAACACCCGTTGGTAACGACCGGAGCGCACGCATTCAAATGCGTGACCGACCGCATTTGTCCCCGACGCGCAGGCGTTCGCGATCACGTGACACGGCGCCGAAAATCCAAAAACGGTCTGTGCGTCGATCACCGGCTTTTGCACCGGGTAATTAGCGATCCATGTAGGGGCATGCCGCAGATCCCCTGCTCCGCTTAACGAGCGGTAATAGCGTTCGCCGTAAGACATGCCTCCGCTTGTCGTTCCAACTACCGTCAACTCCGGTTGAAACTCAGGCTGTTGCGTCATGAGTTCTTGCAGCGCTTGAATCATCATGTGCGACGCGCGATGCAGGCGTCCCGAACGAGGTATTTGCGCGTGGCTGGCAAGCAGATGCGAGTCGGAAACCTGGCCCGCGGTTTTGCACCGGCATTGCGTAACTGAAAAGCGCATCACCGGAGTCACACAGTCTTGTGCGCTGCGCAAGGACTCGAGCGTTTCGGCCAAGCCAAACCCGAGCGGGCTGATCACACCCGCCGCCGTAACTGCCACGCGGACTGGATCATTCATGCTTTCTCGCCTGTCTGCTTGAGCCATTATCTAAAGCCAAAAATTGACCCTTGATTTGTATTGCTTTCTTAAAAGAAGCATTTTACAAGTGACCGCAAAACGGGGAACGGAAGCCCGGAAGTTGGTGGATTGTCAGTTGAGTTTATTCAATGGCGATTTGAAATCCGATAAGCGGAAACAGTTACCTGGCGGCGTTTTTCTAGAATAAACTCAATGGGAACCAAATTATACGTAGGCAATCTCCCCTTCAACACGACGGAGAACGAACTGCAGGAGATTTTTTCGCAAGCTGGCGCTGTGCAGGAAGTGACTCTCATGCAGGACAGATTCACTGGCAAATCACGTGGGTTCGCCTTTGTGACCATGGGGACGGACGACGAAGCGCAGAATGCTATCTCAAAATTCAACGGCCATACCATGGAAGGCCGACCGATGACTGTGAATGAGGCACGTCCGCGCGAGCAGCGACCCCCGGGCGGCGGCGGTGGTGGCGGCGGACGTTACGGCGGTGGCGGATACGGTGGTGGTGGGCGGCGTGACGGTGGCGGTGGCCAGCGAAGAGGCGGCTACTAGCCAACCGGCGTTGCCTGCAGACAGATGCTGCAGAGTCCGCTGTCTCAGCGGATTTGCCGATTTGATCTCTGCGCTGAGGATAGCGCACGCTACAGCCGCACTGGGAAAATATGGGCAGGGCTGGATTCGAACCAGCGAAGGCGTAAAGCCAGCAGATTTACAGTCTGCCCCGTTTGGCCACTTCGGTACCTACCCTTTTGGCGCGAGGGATTTCATATATCCTCGCGCTTCACAGCTTGCAACTCGCGTTAGCTTTTGCGGCTGTTGATACCACTAACGTAACCGTTACGTTTTGACATGGCGCTTCTGCGCGGCCTTTTTTGGTTCGCTCTGTTCCTGGTCCTGAGTTTTTGTTTCGTGGTGCTGTTCGAGTACGGGCCGCGCGATTTTGCCAGCGGAGCTCAGAAAGAGTATGCCCGGGTAAAATCATTCGTCGTAAAGCGAACGGAAGAAATCGGGCAAAATAAAAAAGACCGCTGAGCCTGGTGGTCAATCTACGTCGCAGCCATGGCGAGAGTTTCTATTGGCAGGGGTGCGAGAAATTTTTTTGCGTTCTCAATCTGCAACACCGCCCGAGCCAGATGTGCTGCCAGAAAGCTGCTATCTGACGTCGGAGCAACCGCGGCTTGAGCGCGAATTTCGCACTCGGCTAATTGCTCGATAACGCGACTTACCTTCTCACTCAAATTGCGGCAGTTCGTAAACTGAACTGTGCAAACACCCGGCGCAGTGTCTTCCACAAAAGGACTGAGAGTAAACGCGTAGTGAAGCAAAATTTCCTGTATCGATTTTTCCTGTGTGGGTGCACGAACTTTGATGACCACCCGCAATGATCGCGCCAACGCCTGGCTCGGGGTCATTCCTTTTCGAATACCGGCGTTTTCTGCGGCTTCGTTCAGTTGAATGACGACCGGTTTCCTTTCGTGTTCTTCGATCAACGCTACTGGTTTTTCGCAAAATTCCGGCTGATGCCGCGTGGCTGCCTGCAAACAGAAATTCGGCAAATAAATCGTGGCGAACATCAGTTTAGTTCATCACTAACTGGTGATTACTAATCTGAAATGCGATCGTTTCACAACAATTCGGAGTTGTGAAAGCGCGTCCTCGGTTTCAAAAGTTTGAATGTCCCAGAAATTTTCGAGCACCAGTTTCAGTTGCGCGCTACTAACCATTTCATATCGCGTGAGAACCAGACATGCCGTGGGCAGCACCTCGACCAACCGTTGCAAGCGATACCAATTCGTTTGCGGAATTTTACGCAATTCCTCCGGTGCGTTCAGCACCAGATCGACAATCACCAACGGAAAATTACCGTCGCGCAAAAGCAGATCAGCCGCTTTGACGGCTTCAGATGCTTTGCTGCACCGGACCCAAAGCAGGTGTTGCAGCCACGCATTATCCAACCCGCAGGGGTCAAACGAATCGCGTCCATCAATCAGCGCCAGGAAATAATTATCGCGATACGCGCAATGGATGAGCGCGTGAATGAGCGATGCACTTCCCGCGCTCGTTCCTGACCTGATCATTTCGGTGATCGCGCCACGCGGCAATCCCCCACCAATCGATTCTTCAAGAAAACGTAAGCCGGTAATTAAGCGCCTCGCTGTCGTGCACGAAGGATGAGGAAAACGCTCCGCCAGCAGATTGCGTAGATCGATAATTTTGGCGCCTGCAGCCATGGGAGATAAACATGGCGCGTCTGGATAATATGTTCAAGTGAACATTTATACCTCTCGCCTTGGCCTCAATGTCTTTTCCGTCGCTCTTGCTTGCGGATCAGTGAGACCATCACGCCTTGGATTTTAAGCTCGCGAGCCGGCACCAGATCGGGATAACGCGGGTTTTCCGCCTTCAGATATGGGCGACCGCGCTCCACCACATAACGCTTCAATGACGTTTCGCCGTCAATCAACGCCGCCACAATATCGCCGTCGTGCACTTCTTTCGTGTCTTCCAAAATCACAATATCGCCATCGACAATGTGCGCGCCGATCATTGAGTCGCCCCGCACTCGTAGCGCGAATGTGCCTCGATTCTTCAACACATTTGCCGAGCGCATGTCCAGCGACACGTGCCCTTCGATGCTCTGCTCAGTCAATGCCGACATTCCAGCCGGAATCTGACCGTAAATTGGAATGTCGGTAATCCGAACCTTCATGGCTGGCGTAATCAACGCTCGCGCTTTGCGCGCGTGCCGGCTGAGAAAACCTTTTCGCTCCAGTGCCGCGATGTATTGCATCACCGATGTCTGGCTGGCGAACCTGAAATGATTTTGGATTTCACGCGTGCTCGGCGTAATGCCTTTTTCCCGTTGCTCGCGCTGAATAAAATCAAGCACGCTCCTTTGCCTGTCGGTGAGCATGCAAGCACCATCCTTCAAAGCGCAGGATCACGCAAGTTCAAATGAACATTGAACACTGCTTCATTCGAGCAGACGAGACGAGCTTCCTGCAGCCTGTTATAACCGCACCAGATCGACCAAGAACTGGCACCAAAGGTAAATCATCCCGCGCCAGGAATATTTCACGTCGCCGGTAGCGGTTTGCTTGAGAACGCCTTTGTGAATGTTGTGCGCGATTTGGTCGCGCAGATCTTTCTCGATGTCAGTCTGAATCTGCTCTTCATCGAGCGGTTCGATCTCCGCAGGTTCAATTTTGTTTCGCCGCAAAAATTCGCGATGACTTTGATCAAGCTGCCAGAAAGATCGATCCGGCCGCTGCCGATTGATCCGGAACGCGGGAGAGAGTTTCAAGCCGTAGGACAATGGATAATTCCACGTTGTCCAAACCGTGCTGTCCTTCGTGCGGGACGAAATGCGCAGATAATAAAACGAGAAATCACGCTGCTCATTCAGGCAGATAGCGGCCTGGGCACGGTCTTCCTCTCTGTAGAACAATCGGAAAAACTGCCGGTAATCTTCCCAATCCCAGCCGGCATCGCTCACGTAAACGAACCCTTCGTCTTCGATCTCGCGCGTGATTTCGCTAAGCGCCGGGAATGTGTCTGACGATGGCGGACTTTTCGGTCGAAGCTGTTTTTCTTTTGGAAGTCGCAACGCACGAATCCGGGTGAGAATTTCCAGCCAAGGCAGAAACAGCCAGGCTAGAGCCGCGATCAAACCCCATACCCAATTGTTGGTAGCAAAATAAAATCCAAGAAAAGTGGCGGCGAGAATCCCCAGCGCCCCGGCCTTTTGCGTATACGAATTGTGAAACGTGCGGAGACCGACGCTGAGCACGGCCACGCCGAGCGTAAGAAGGAGACCGAAAAGCATCACGATACAGCCTGCCTAGGGATTGATCTGATGTTCATTCAGAAATCTTTGAAGCTGATTCGTGTCAAAATTTGCCAAAACTTTATCGCCTGCCACAAACGTGGGTACGTACGTTTGAGCAGAAAGCTGCTTCATCTCCTCGTACGCCTGCCGATCTTTCCCAACGTCGATCTCCTGGAAGTGATAGCCTTTCTCGCTGAGATAGTCCTTCGCATCAATACACCAGGAGCACCACGCGCGGCTGTAGAGCTTTAACTGCATCGGCGGGCGGAAATAAACCAGTCACCGCCTCGCCGTCAACTCGTCCCTTTTGAATCGTCTGCGTCCTTAGGGCTAGTATGATTTCGCCCAAACGACGCGACGCGCGCTCGGTTCACCGGTAAAGATGCATTGGCCCGGTTCTGACGAATCATCGAGCGGAATAACACGGATCGTGACTTTCAGATCGTTCTTAATCTGTTCCTCGATTTCGCGCGACCCGTTCCAGTGCGCGAGCGCAAAACCGCCGTGGATTTCAGGCTTAGAAGGGTTTTTCGCGGTGAAGAAATCGTAGAAATCTTTCTTCGAATTTATCACGTGTGTGTTCGCGTCCTGGAACTCTTTCGCACGCGCATACAACGAATCCTGAATCGAAACAAGAATTTCTGGAGCGCGCGCGGCGAATTCGTCCATCGGCATTGACTCCTTGTTCTTCATTGGTCGATCGCGCCGGCTGACTGTGACCGAATTGTTTTCCAGATCACGCGGCCCGATCTCAACTCGCAGCGGTACACCTTTCTTGATCCACTCCCAATTCTTAACTCCGCCGCCGAGATCGCGCCGATCGACTTCAGCCTCAATCGCAACATCATCGAGGAATTTTTTCGCACGTAACTCCGCGGCGAGCCTATCGCAGGTTTCCAAAACTTTCGCGCGCGTCTCTTCCTTGCTTGTGATTGGCAGAATAACGATGTGCGTCGGCGCGATGCGCGGCGGCAAAACAACGCCGTCGTCGTCGCCATGCGCCATAACAACTGTGCCCACCATGCGCGTCGTCATCCCCCAGCTCGTGGTCCAGCCAAATTCCTGTTTGCCCTCACGCGTTTGGAACTGAATTCCGCTAGCACGGGCAAAATTCTGCCCGAGAAAATGCGATGTGCCGGCCTGGATTGCCTTGCGGTCCTGCACCATCGCTTCAAGGGCCATAGTTTCCACCGCGCCAGGGAACTTTTCGCTATCCGACTTCAGACCCGCGAATACTGGAATCGCGCAACGTTCGCGCACAAACGTTTCGTACACGCCGAGCATCCGCTTGGTTTCTTCTCGCGCTTCTGCTTCCGTTTCGTGGACGGTGTGGCCTTCCTGCCACAGAAATTCCGTTGTGCGCAGGAACAATCGCGTCCGCATTTCCCAGCGCACGATGTTGCACCACTGGTTGATCAGGATCGGCAAATCACGATACGATTGCACCCATTTCGCGTAGCTCGCGCCGATGATCGTCTCGCTCGTCGGCCGAACGATTAGCGGTTCGGTCAATTTTGATTCGGGATCAGGCACCAGCCCCGCTTCCTCATCCATCTTGAGCCGGTAATGCGTAACCACGGCACATTCTTTGGCGAAGCCTTCGACATGTTCAGCTTCCTTGGCGAAATAACTCAACGGAATGAATAAAGGAAAATAGGCGTTGCGATGACCGGTGGCGCGAATCAGCGCGTCGAGCTGACGTTGCATGTTTTCCCAGATCCCGTAGCCCCACGGACGAATGACCATGCACCCGCGCACGTCCGAAGGCTCGGCCAATTCAGCGGCGCGAACCACCTGTTGATACCACTCCGGAAAATCTTCTTCGCGCCGCGGCGAGATCGCAGTCTTTGGATTTTGTAAAGTTGCCATTGTAAAATCGGCGTTTCACAGAAACGCCTCACAATTGTAGGGCGGCCGTGTCAGCCGCCAAGCGCTGTTTTGCCACCCTACTAAGTCGGACAAGGAACTGTCTACTTAATCAGTTCATCGCTTGGGTTGACATCCCCTTGTCCCACCCATACTTTTTGTGCCCTTTTTCTGAGATGAAAACGTTTTCCGCCAAAGCCATCGAAGTGCCGCGCAAGTGGTGGGTCATTGACGCCCAGGACCAAGTGCTCGGGCGCGTCGCTGTGAAGGCTGCCAACTTGCTGCGTGGGAAAGAAAAAACTGTTTTCACACCACACGTCGACACCGGAGACTTTGTTATTGTCATCAACGCGGAAAAAATCCGGCTCACCGGAAAGAAGGAAGAACAGAAAAGTTATATGAGTTTTTCCGGTTACGTCGGCGGACATAAATCTGAGAACGTTCGCGCGCGCCGGGCTCGCCACCCTGAATTGCTGGTCGAACGCGCCGTCCGCGGAATGATTCCGCACAATCGGCTGGGTCGGCATGTTTATCGGAAGCTGAAAGTGTATCGCGGCGATTCGCATCCGCACACCGCGCAACAGCCCGAAGCTGTCAAACTTTAGAGGTCCAAATCTATGCCACAAACTGACGAATTCACCGCCACAGGTCGCCGCAAAACATCAGTCGCACGCGTTCGCATGATGCCGGGCAGCGGAAAAATCGATATCAACGGTCGGACCTTCGAAGATTATTTCCCGACTGTGCCGTTGCAGAATGTGGTGTTGCAACCTCTGCAGAATGCGAAGGCGGTTAACACTTACGACTTGTTTATTCACGCCAGCGGCGGAGGCATTATGGGTCAGGCCGGCGCGGCACAACTCGCGATCGC
>JBBQRI010000027.1:0-18022 GCA_038214915.1 Chthoniobacterales bacterium | reverse complement strand
GCGGATCGCCGGGGAACACGCGGTTCGGATTCACGTTGTCGATCGGACAAACAAACGGCGTCCGCGTCCGAAACGCCGGCAGATTCAACACGGGCATCAAAATAACCGTGCCTGAAATCTTTTTTGGATCGAGCGTTTTGCTTAATCGGATCACCGCTTCGACCGCAGGATACTCGCCACCGTGCACGCCTGCGTTGATGAATAAAACCGGTCCCGGCTTCGCGCCCGCGACTGAAATTACCGGTCGCGGCTCATCGTTCTCTAACGCTGCGCCTGGCAATTTGATCAGGTGCCGCTGTGTTGTGCCGGCTTTTAAGTCGCCGAGAATCCGCACCTTTGGTGGATGCATCTCAGAAGTATCGCTCAGGAAAGCAAGAACTCAGGAAAAAACCGGTTTTAAGTACCGAAAAGAATTCCTGCTTTGACACTCAGTCGCTACCCTCGCCCCTTCGCTGCTACCCCCGCAGCTTTACCTTCTATCTCGGAAATCCCTTTTGAACTCGGTCGCGTCCCCGATCTCTCGCCGCTACCCTCGCGGTTTTACCTTTTATGTCGCGCGTCCGCGCGCTCCATTCCTTGATTCCTGCGTTCCTTAGATATCACTGCAATCCGCTGGGTAATCTTGGCGAGGACAGCACTTTGGCGAATTCGCTCCACCGTTTCTGCGGATCGGCGCTGCTTCGTTTCTCGATGTAACGGCGCACCATATCTTCTCCGAGATTGTAATTGATCACGTAACTTCGGTAACGCTGGATGAATTTCACCCGCTGCTGAGCGCGAGCTGGTTCCATCACTGCGTATTTTTGCAACCATTGCACCGCAGCGCTCTCGTCGATCTCACCGTTGATCAATCGTCGCGCGGCCTCGTTTGTCGCGTAGTCGAGCTGCCTCATCAAATCCTGCAGGGCGTAATATTCGTCTGCGCGCGATGCGTCGATTCCCGCTGCGGGAAACAAGACTTCCTTCTCGAACTTCATTCGCTCAGTCTTTGTCGGAAACGCAACCTCACGGCCGAAATTCGCCGTCCCTTCCGCGACGAGCGATTGTGGTGAGAAGAGCGCGTAAACCGAAAACTCCACCCAGCGGCGATCGCGAACCAGATTCTTTTCCAGCAGCGAATTGTAAACGTGATGGCCGGGATAACCTTCGTGCGCCGCGAGATCGATCGCGCGATCGATGAAGGTGGGCAGGTCGGTGTTCACCTGAATCACGCTGTGGAAATTGCCTTTGTACCAATTGTAACCTCCCCACGGCTTATTGGTCACATACTCGACGGTGAAACTCTCGTTAGGCGGAAGCGCAATATGCGCCAGCGTCCGGACTCGGCATTCCTTGATCGCGAGTTGAAACACGGTATCGAGTTTTTCCTTCGGAATCACAAACGGTTTGCGCCACATCTCGTACCGCTCCCACAAAGAACCGCCAGTCCGGCTCGGACCCTTTCCCGGAATTTTTGATTCCAGCTGCGCAAGGATCTGGTCGAAGTGCGAATCCGGAAAAGTTGGCGCAACGGCGTCGTAAAGCGCCCGCGACTCGTCATCGAACTTTAATTTTCCGCCCTTCAACATCCGCACCCGCGCCGCCAGCGCGGAAATTTGTTTCTGTAAATATTCGCGCCGCAATTTGAGCATCTCGTCGCCTGGCATTGCTGCGTCGGTGGTTTTCGCCAGTGTCGCGTTCAGTTCGGCCGCCTCAGTGCCGATCGCATCCAGCGATTTCTTTTCCTTCTCAGCTTGATTCTTCCACTCAGCCGGTCCGTAAAACGCGTCAACGTAGTCGGAATCGTGCTGCCCCAGGGCTAGTACGAGATGAACGTACTGCTCGCCGACCGCATTCATGTCGTCTGCCGCTCGCGCACCGCCACTCGACATTAGGAAAACGCAAAGAACGAAGACAAATAATATCCGGCGCATAGTGAAGATTAACCTCGAGCTTTCCCCGGATCGTCAGCAATTCGCAAATCTATTTTTCGGTTTCATCGTGAAAGCAAAACAGCCGAGCCCTTGCGAGCTCGGCTGTTTGTTAACTCCGAATTTCTTCGCGAGTTAAATTGTTGTTTCGGCTGTCGCTTAGTAATCCATGCCGCCCATGCCGCCCGGTGGCATTGGAGGAGATTTTTCCTTTTCAGGAATCTCCGTGACCAATGCTTCGGTCGTGAGCAACAGGCCCGCGATGGACGCTGCGTTTTGCAGCGCGCTGCGCGTGACCTTGGTTGGATCGACGATACCGGCCTTCACCAGGTCGGTGTACTGCTCAGTCGCAACATCGTAACCTTCGTTGCCTTTGCGCTTCTTGATTTCCTCGACCACGAGCGCACCTTCCGCTCCTGCGTTATCGGCAAGTGTACGCGTGGGTTGCTCAATAGCGCGGCGGACGATTTGCACGCCGATCTTCTCGTCGCCTTCGAGGTTTTTCATGTTGTCGAGCGCTTTCTGCGCACGAAGCAATGCGACACCGCCGCCGGGGACGATGCCTTCCTCGACTGCCGCACGAGTGGCGTGCAACGCGTCTTCGACCCGAGCTTTCTTCTCTTTCATCTCGGTCTCAGTCGCAGCACCGACGTTGACGACCGCAACGCCGCCCGCGAGTTTCGCCAGTCGCTCCTGCAGTTTCTCTTGATCGTAATCGCTGGTCGTCTCTTCAATTTGACGACGGATCTGGGCAACGCGGCCCTGGATATCGGCTTTTTTGCCTTCGCCTTCGACAATGGTGGTGTTCTCCTTGTCCACTGTGACGCGCTTGGCCCTGCCCATGTCGTCGAGCTTGATGTTCTCAAGCTTAATACCGAGGTCTTCGCTGATCAGTCTGCCGCCGGTCAGCACCGCGATGTCTTCCAGCATCGCCTTGCGACGATCGCCGAAGCCGGGCGCTTTTACCGCGCAGACCTGCAATGTGCCGCGCAATTTGTTCACGACCAAAGTCGCCAGCGCTTCACCTTCCACGTCCTCGCAAATAATGAGGAGCGGTCGGCCGGCTTTCGCGACTTTCTCGAGCAACGGAAGCAAATCCTTCAAGCTCGAGATTTTTTTCTCGTAAATGAGGATGTACGCGTTTTCGAGAATGGCTTCCATCGCCTCCGCGTTGGTCACGAAGTAGGGCGACAGATAACCCTTGTCAAACTGCATGCCCTCGACCACTTCCAGCGTGGTCTCGATCGATTTTGCTTCCTCGACCGTGATCGTGCCGTCTTTGCCAACCTTGTCCATGGCGTCGGCGATAATTTCGCCGATCGTCTTGTCCCAGTTGGCCGAAACGGTCGCCACCTGTGCGATTTCAGTGCGATCGCTGACTTTCTTCGAGAGCTTCTTCAGCTCCTCGACGATTGCATCGACACCTTTCATGATGCCGCGCTGCAACGAAGTCGGGTTCGCGCCGGCGGTGACGTTGCGCAGACCTTCGCGGTAAATGGATTCCGCGAGGATCGTCGCTGTGGTCGTGCCGTCACCCGCCACGTCGGACGTTTTGGAAGCGACTTCGCGTACGAGCTGGGCGCCCATATTTTCATACGGGTCCTCGAGCTCGATCTCTTTCGCGACCGTCACACCGTCCTTGGTGATCGTGGGGCTGCCGAATTTCTTATCGAGAATCACGTTGCGACCGCTCGGGCCCAGTGTGGCCTTCACGGCTTTCGCCAGTTTCTCGATACCGCGCAGCAACGTGTGCCGCGCGTTTTCATCGAATTGTAATTGTTTAGCTGCCATAATTTAGTTGATAGCTGTTGGTTGATTGTTGATCGACGTATTAACCGATGATGCCGAGGATGTCGTCCTCGCGCATGATGAGGTAATTTTCGTTGTCGATTTTGATTTCGGTGCCGCCGTATTTCGAGATCAGCACTTTGTCGCCCTTCTTCACGGTGAAATCGACTTTCTTTCCGTTGTCATCGATTTTGCCGGTGCCTAAAGCGACCACTTTCCCCTCTTGTGGTTTTTCCTTGGCGGTATCGGGGATGATGATCCCGCCTTTTTTTACTTCCTGCTCTTCGAGCGGCTGCACCAGCACCCGGTCTCCGAGAGGTCTTACATTAACTGTTGCCATAAGTTGTTGTTATCACTCCTTTGGTTTGTTGTTGTGTCGGCGGTTCCGAAAATTTCCGGAGCCGCCGACAAATTGTTTCCGCTATTTCTTCTTGTTCTCGTCGACGACTTCGAACTCTGCATCGACGACGTCGCCGCCGTCGCGCTTACCTGCGCCTTCTTCAGCGCCGCCGCTTGGCTGCGCTTCAGGCCCGGGTTGCGGACCTGGACGCGGACCGGCTTGCGCTGACGCTTGTTTGTAAAGCTCGGCGCTGACTTCCTGGAACTTGTTCTGCAAATCGTCGTAGGTCCGTTTCATCGCGTCGGTGTCGTTGCGATTGATCGCATCGCGCACCGCAGCAATGGCGTCTTCGACCTGCTTCTTCTTGTCGCCGGAGATTTTGTCGCCGATTTCCTTAAGCTGCTTCTCGCTCTGATACGCGAGCATGTCGGCGTTGTTCTTGATCTCGATAGCTTCCTTCGCCTTCTTGTCCTCTTCGGCGTGCGCTTCGGCTTCGCGCTGCATCTTTTCCACTTCGTCCTTGGAAAGACCGGAGCTGCCGGTGATGGAAATTTTCTGCTCCTTGCCGGTGCCCAAATCTTTGGCCGACACGTGCAGAATACCGTTCGCATCGGTATCGAATGTCACCTCGATTTGGGGAACACCGCGCGGGGCGGGTGGAATTCCATCGAGGTGGAACACGCCTAATTGTTTATTGTCGCGCGACAGTGGCCGCTCACCCTGTAACACTTTAATCTCCACGCCTGGCTGATTGTCGCTGTAAGTCGAGAATATCTGTGATTTTCTCGTAGGGATCGTGGTGTTCCGTGGAATCATCGGTGTGGCCACGCCGCCGGCTGTTTCGATCGAAAGCGTAAGCGGCGTAACATCGAGAAGAAGCACATCCTTGACGTCGCCCTTGAGCACGCCTCCCTGAATGCCAGCGCCGATCGCGACCACTTCGTCAGGGTTTACTCCCTTGTGGGGTTCCTTTCCGATGAGGTCGCGGGCAATTTGCTGAACCTTGGGCATACGCGTCATGCCGCCCACCAGCACCAGCTCGTTAATTTCCTTCTCTGTCAGTTGCGCGTCTTTCAAGCACGCTTTCACCGGCGGGACAGTCCGTTGGAACAAATCATCGCAGAGCTGCTCCATCTTGGAGCGCGTGAGTTTCTTCTGGATGTGTTTCGGCCCGCTGGCGTCAGCCGTAATAAACGGCAGATTGATTTCGTATTCCTGCGTCGATGAAAGCGCGATCTTGGCTTTCTCAGCTTCTTCCTTGATCCGTTGAACCGCGTCCGGCTGCTTGCTTAGATCGACGCCCGTATCCTTTTTGAACTCATCGATGATCCAATCCATGATGCGCGCGTCCCAGTCGTCGCCACCCAAATGCGTGTCGCCATTTGTGGCTTTTACTTCGAAAACGCCGTCGCCAATCTCGAGGACCGAAATGTCGAACGTGCCGCCGCCCAAATCGTAAACCGCGATCTTCTCGTCTTTTTTCTTATCCAATCCGTACGCGAGCGACGCCGCAGTCGGTTCGTTAATGATGCGCAATACTTCTAGGCCTGCGATCTTGCCTGCGTCCTTCGTGGCGTTGCGTTGTGAGTCGTTGAAATACGCCGGCACAGTGATAACGGCCTGCGTGATTTTTTCGCCGAGCTTCGCTTCCGCATCGGCCTTTAACTTCGACAAAATCATTGCGGAGATTTCCGGCGGCGAAAATGCCTTGCGCTGGCCGTTGATCTCGACCTGCACGTGCGCGTCGCCGTTGGCGGCTTTCACGACCTTGTAAGGGACGCGCTTAATTTCCTCCTGGACTTCATCGTACTTGCGGCCCATGAACCGCTTAATCGAGAAGACCGTGTTCTGCGGGTTGGTTACCGCCTGGCGTTTGGCGGCCTGGCCGACAAGACGTTCGCCACTTTTCGTAAACGCAACCACTGAAGGCGTCGTACGCGCGCCTTCGCTATTTTCCAACACTACCGGATCGCCACCCTCCATCACGGCCATGCAGGAGTTGGTGGTCCCCAAATCAATACCTAAAACTTTTGCCATAAATTTAAAAATTTCCTTTCTTTTGAAGTCTGCCACCGAGTGCAGAACCCGCATTGGCGAGACTAACCCACATAGAATCTAAGCAAGGGTTGGACCAATCCTGAGTGTCCCGCGTAAATGTTTGATCACGAGAGAATAGACGAGATACGGCATCAGAACTCGAAATCCTGAGTCGAGACAGTTTGGCTCGTTTTCGAGCTGCCTCAAACAGCAATCGCGCCAACGCGGCACTGTTCTCGGTAGCTTTGAACGGGTGCTTCCAATTACTTGAGCTACGTGAACACCTGCGTGTAGGAACCAATCCGCATTTCGCGAACTGCGTCCGGCACTCACACATCTATTCGAAAACTCTCCAAGCATCACGCCCCTCGCAGTCACAAATTCGTAGCAACAAGAAATTCTGTTTCGCGAACGCGCGCACCGCGGTAAAATTTCGGCGTGCGACAATATCACGATCTGCTCCGGCTCGTGCTTGAGAACGGTTGTGACCGCCCCGATCGCACAGGCACAGGAACGTTATCGGTGTTTGGTGCACAGACACGATTCGATTTGCGCGCCGACGGGCCGGGGTTTCCGCTGCTCACAACGAAAAAGTTGCACATCAAATCGATCGTCTACGAGCTGCTTTGGTTTTTGCGCGGTGACACCAACACTCGCTACTTGAACGAGCACGGCGTCACGATCTGGGATGAATGGGCTGACGAAAATGGCGAGCTTGGCCGCGTTTATGGTGCGCAATGGCGGGATTGGCGAGGCGCAGACGGCGTGCGCGTGGATCAAATCGATAACCTGATTGCACAAATAAAATCCAATCCGCAAAGCCGGCGGCTAATTGTGAGCGCATGGAATCCGGCCGAGATCGATCAGATGGCGCTGCCGCCGTGTCACGTGCTGTTTCAGTTTTACGTGCAGGACGGCGCATTAAGTTGCCAGTTGTACCAACGCAGCTGCGATCTTTTCCTGGGTGTGCCGTTCAACATTGCGTCCTACTCGCTGCTCACAATGATGGTTGCGCAAGCCGTCGATCTCATGCCGGGCGATTTCGTTCACACCTTCGGCGATCTCCATCTTTACAAAAACCATCTCGACCAGGCGCGCGAGCAACTCTCCCGGGAATGCCGGCCTTTGCCACGGATGAAACTGAATCCGACCATCAAAAACATCTACGGTTTCAAATTCGAAGATTTCGAACTCGTCGGGTACGAGCCACATCCATCGATCAAAGCGCCAATCGCAGTGTAGGCTTGCGACTTTGGCGCGGAGCGCGGGTTTAAACCAATGTGAGGGTAGTTTTAGGGCTAACACTATTCTTCTGCGCAGGCCTGTTATTGCGCGCGGAAACTTCCGTAGAGATCGATTTGCAGGAACAGAGGGCATACCTCCTGCAAAATGGCCGTCCAGTTCTCGCGTCGCCCATCTCGAGTGGACGCTACGGCCATCTGACCAGGACGGGCGCGTTCACGGTCTTGGACAAGGAGCGCAGTCATCACTCGAGCATCTATGGGAAGATTGTTGATGCGAGCGGGAACACCGTCGTGGCGGACGCGGATGCCGACATGCAGGTCCCGCGCGGCGGAAAGTTTATCCCAGCGCCAATGCATTACTTTATGCGATTCAACGGCGGAGACGGAATGCACGCCGGATATTTACCGGGTTATCCTGCTTCGCACGGCTGCGTCCGCATGCCCGAGCAATACGCCATTGCGTTTTTTAATGCGGTGCAGGTCGGGACTCCCGTCACTGTGTTCGGCAGAACGCCAGTCAACCGCTACTACTCAGGCCAACCGCAACCGGGTTTTCCGCGGCGTCCACGTTACGGCCCATTCATGGGTCCGCGCTTTCCGCCTCCGCCGCCTGCAATGTGGTGGCGGTAAAACAGATTTGAAACAAGGTAGCTACGGCCCTATGGGCCGTTTTCGCAGCAAGAAAGCTATAAACTACGAAGCGACCGGCCACAGGCCGGTGGCTACAGGTTTTTCTTCCGCGCTTACCGGTTGGTGCTGGCGCTGGCGGTCTTGGGCCCGTTCGAAAGCTGGACAAGATCAGCCAGGATATTAAGCGCCTCGTCGCGCTCCGCATCGATTAGAGGATCCTTAGTGTCGCCGTCGGCCGTAGCGCCGTCAGGCAGATCGGAATCAGCGTCCGGAGCGGCGTCGGAATCCACCTTCGTCACAGGGCCGTTCTTTTTCGCCTCGGCAAGTTTCCCAGGATACATGATCAATTGCAGATTCGGTTTATCGACGGTGTCGAGCGTCACGCGATAGATGCTGGGCTCTTCCTGGTTCCGCGCGAGGCGCTCTTTCGAGCGCGTTTCCTTGCGCAGTTTATCGTCCGCAGTCTCTTTCTTTCGCGTATCTTCGTTCAGCGAAATTCTGTTTTCATCGATCTTGTGGCGCAAACGATTCATGTCCTCCATGACGTAGTGAAATTCGGGATCGCCTTTCACGCGCTCCTCTGAACGTCGGCGGAGCTGTTCAATAAAAAGGGAATGGTTGTCCGACCATTTGGTGTATTTCGCCTTGGCCACTTCGTCATATGCCAGCGCATTTTTGAGCGCGCCTTCACCGAATTCAGGAAGATCGCTTAGACTCGGCACGACAATATCGGAGGTCACGCCGTGCAGCTGCGTGGAGCCGCCCGCGACGCGATAAAATTTTTGGATGGTCAACTTCAACGCGCCGTCTTCATCGGAATGACTGCCCAGCAGCGAAGCGAACCGCCCAATCGGAAGGATCGTCTGCACAGTGCCTTTGCCGAACGTGTTCTTGTCGCCGACGATAACCGCGCGGCCATAATCCTGAAGCGCAGCGGCAAAAATCTCGCTCGCCGACGCGCTTTGCCGACTGGTAAGGACAACCAATGGTCCGGAGTAAGCGATGCCCGAATCCGGATCGGACGAAATCCTGATCGTCCCGTTGTAATCCTTCGTCTGAACGATCGGACCTGATTTCAAAAACAAGCCTGTCAGCGAGAGCGCTTCTTCCAGCGAGCCGCCGCCATTTTTACGAAGATCGACAACGAGGCCGCCGATGTTCTCTTTCTTCAGCCGCTTCAGCAATGCGAGCACATCGCGCGTTGTGCTCTTCTGGTGCTTGTCCATGTCGGCATAGAAAGAAGGCAGGGTCAACCAGCCGAGTTTTATCGGGTCGCCGTTCTCGTCCTTCCTGAGGATGATGTCGGCGCGCGCTTCCTGATCTTTCAGCTTAATTTCATCACGCACCAGCTCGACATTTTTCCGGCCCGACGGATCCGTGGCAGCAGAGGGAATCACAAGCAAGCGAACGCGTGTGCCTTTCTTTCCGCGAATCATTTCGACGACTTTGTCGAGTCGCATCTCGCGAACATCGACATATTCCGCCGGGCCCTGCGCCACGGCAGTGATGCGGTCGCCGACCTTGAGCTTTCCGTCCGTTTGCGCTGGTCCACCCGGCACGAGGCTTTCAATTTTCGCGTAACCATCTTCGGAGCGAAGCATGGCGCCGATGCCCACGAGTGAGAGGCCCATGTTAATGCTGAAATTTTTCATGTCGGCCTTGCTTAGGTATTCCGAGTGCGGGTCGTAAGCTTGGGCGAGCGCATCGAGGTAAAGTTTCATCTGCTCATCTTTATCCTGCTCGTGAACATTGCGGGCCAGACGTTCATAGCGGCGAGAGACGACTTGCGGCGCGGGCTCGATCGGGTGCTCGCTCAGATGCTCCTGGAGCAGTTCGTTTGCGATCCGGCCGCGCCAGAGTTGGTCGGCTTCAGTCTCATTTTTCGGCCATTGCGACTTTTGACGGCTCAATTCGACTGTTGCATTGCTTTTTAAGTCGATCGGCTGTTTCAACAACTCTTTTATTTTGGCCACGCGTTCGTCAACGCGCTTTGTGTATAGGGCGTAAACCTCGTAGGCGGGCTTAAGCGTTCCCATAAGAACGTCACCGGCCATGGCGTTGCCATACTTCGCAGTAACGGCATCAACGTCTTCCTGCGTGAAAAAGAGATGGCTGAAATCGAGCATCTCCAGATACGTCTGCAGGAATTTCTTCGAAACCTCCTCGCTGAGCTTTTGCCGGGTGTAATGGCCCTCCTCCAGGAGCCGCCCGACGGACATCGCCACCGTTTCTCTCGAACTCGCTGGTGACGGTGAAGCCGCGAGCGCGGCCGTAAAAAGGATGGTGCAAAACACCAGTGATCGTCGCAAAGATGATCTCATTGGTAAAAAAGAGGTTTAAGACATTCGCAGAAGTCGGCTGGCAGCGCAAGGCGACGAGACAAAATCGGCATTATTGGGTAGAAGTAGACAACCGACAGCGCTGAACATTCAAAAACTTCGTTACAATGACATCTGCGACTTACAAAACGTTTTGCGGCGGAATCTTTGAAACCAATTGCTATCTGTTTGACGCGCCGCAGGGATGGATCCTGTTCGACGCACCTGAGGGCGCGTGCGAATGGGTCCGCTCGTTCAATATCCATCCCAAACTTTTGCTGCTGACACACGGGCACGTCGATCACGTGCAAGACGTTGCCAGGGTTAAACGCCAGTTTAACTCCCAAATCGGATGTCACCCGCTCACCGCGCCTATGATTTCTGATCGCGATTTCTTTCGCAACTTCGGGTTCGCGCTCGAAATCGAACCAGTCGAACCAGATTTTCTCATCGAAGAAACACCAAACCGAAATTTTCTTGGTGCGGATTTCCAAGTTCTGGAAGTGCCTGGCCATTGCCCCGGCAGTCTTTGTTTCTTTTCGCGCAAGGACCGGTTGCTCATTGGTGGCGACGTTCTTTTCGCCGACAGCATTGGTCGCGGTGATTTGCCCGGCGGCGATATCGATCTGCTAATCAACGGGATCAGGGAAAAGCTATTTCCGCTGGGCGATGATGTGACAGTGCTCTCCGGCCATGGCCCGCCGACAACAATCGGCCGGGAACGCCTGACAAATCCATTTCTGCAATAGGAGAAATCACCACGAAATCTGTTTGCGATCACGCAGGAACTTACCGGTAAGATCCTGCGGTGCTTCGCCGGCGAGCCACACAATCGTGTCCGCGCCTTCCTCCACTGAGCGGCTCGCGTTTTCGCCGCCCATTTCCGTCCGCACCCAACCGGGGCATACCGAATTCACGGCGAATTTCGGCAACGCCGCTGCGAGCTGCACTGTCACGCCATTCAGCGCGGTCTTCGAAATGCAGTAAGCCGGCGCCCAACCATCCGCGCCGCCGGTCAGTTGACCGCCGCCACTAGAAACATTAATTACGCGCGGCGATTTGCCTTTACTGAGCAAAGGCACGAACGCGCGTGTCACGCGCAGCGCGCCGAGCGTATTTGTCTCAAGCGTGTTTCGAAACAGGTCGTCGCTGATTTCCAAAATTGCACTGTCTCCGTCGACAATGATCCCTGCGTTGTTCACGAGCACATCGAGATGATCCTCGATGTTCGAGAATTCACGCGCGGCGGTTGTGACGCTCTCATTGTCGGAAACGTCTATTTCCAAAAATGTCGCCTTGCCGCATTTCTTTGCGATCTCTTCCGCCGCTTTGCGACCAGCCTTTGCATTCCGCGCACCTACAAACACGTGAAATCCTTTGACCGCGAGCTGTCGCGCGACTTCGTGGCCAATGCCTTTGTTCGCGCCGGTAATCAACACTGTTTTCACGTCTATTTATCGGGCGAGTCCGCACTCTCGGTTTGCAAAAAATCCTTTAGCAACGGCTGCGGATTCGAGGGTAATTCTTCGACATCGCGCAATTTCTTTGTGATCGCGCGCGAACGAACATCGACGTCTTCCATCTTGCGCGATGCTTGGTCGATCTTGTCCTTCACCGCCGATAACGATTCTCCGAATTTGCCGAACTCAGTCTTCACTGCTGCGAGCAGGTTCCAAACTTCGCTGGAGCGCTTCTGGATCGCCAGCGTGCGAAAACCCATCTGTAAACTATTGAGCAACGCTGCGAGCGTGGTCGGTCCCACAAACGTGACACGACAATCGCGCTGAACGTTTTGAACCAGACCAACACGCCGGATCGCTTCCGCGTAAAGTCCTTCGCTCGGCAGAAACAGCAGCGCAAAATCGGTCGTCTTCGGTGGATTAATGTACTTCTCGCAAATATCTTTGGCGCAGCGCTTCAATTGCGTCTCCAAAGTTTTGATCGCGGTTTCGACTGCGGCGGGATCGCCTTTCTCCTGCGCCGTTGCCAGCCGGTCGTAGTGTTCCATCGGAAATTTCGCGTCGATCGGCAACCAGACCGGCGCGCCGTTCTCATCCCCGGGCAATTTGATTGCAAACTCAACTCGCTCGTCAGTGTCGTCGCGCATCTTTATGTTTTTGGCGAACTGCTCAGGAGTGAGCATTTCGTCCAGGAGAACGCCGAGCTGCCATTCGCTCCAGCCACCTCGCGTCTTCACGTTTGTGAGCACACGTTGTAATCCACCCACGTCACTCGCCAATTGCTGCATCGCACCAAGGCCCTGATGCACTTGCTCCAGCCGATCACTGACCAGCTTGAAGGATTCGCCCAATCGCTTCTCGAGCGTCCCCTGCAACTTTTCGTCGACGGTCGCGCGCATCTTATCGATCTGCTGTGCGTTGTCGTCCTGCAATTGCCGAAGTCGAACATCCACAATCGATCTGACGCCTTCCAACGATCTGGCCAATTCTTCGCGCTGATTCTTCGCAGTCGCGCCTGCTTCTTCGCGATTGCGCGAAAATTCATCGCGCAAGCTGCGATCGATCGTCTCCAATCGCTTCGCCAGGTCCGTTGCGGCCCCCTGATTTCCGCGCCGTGTTAGCAGAACGACCACGGCGACGATCAACCCACCGCCGATCAATCCGATTACGAGATAAAGCAGCGGACTCATGTTAGAGATCTAGAGATTCTGCGACTTCGTTCGGAATGACAAGGCGACGACGCGCACGACTATTTTTCAAACAGCAGCTCGCCGGCGCGGCTCGTGGCTTTCACGACCGCCTTGATGAGCGTTACGCGGAGTTTGCCTTCTTCGAGTTCGAGAATGCCGTCGATGGTGCAGCCCGCCGGAGTAGTCACGGCGTCCTTGAGAAGCGCGGGATGATCGCCGGTTTCTAACACAACACTTGCCGCGCCTTTCATCGTCTGCGCTGCGAGAAGGGTCGCTACATCGCGAGGCAAACCGACTTTCACACCAGCTTCAGCCAGCGATTCCAAAATGATATATGCGAAGGCAGGGCCGCTCGCAGAAAGACCCGTGACCGCGTCCATGTGCTTCTCATCAAGGACAATCGTCCGGCCCACCGCATCGAACATCGTGCGAGCAACGTCGAGATGATGAGGGCTGGCATGAGTCCCACCGCAGAGTGCCGTCATGCCACAGTGAACAGCGGCTGGAGTATTTGGCATTGCTCGCACGACTGGCACTTGGTCGCGCTTGCCGCTTGTGGCCGCGGCGAGTTGCTGCTCGACGAAGCCTGCCGGCACAGAGGCCGCGACGGAGACAACCAGCGTGTCGGCGCCAATTTCGGGAGCGATCTCCTGCAACACTTCCGCAACGGTTTGCGGTTTTATTGTCAGCAAAACGATGTCAGCGCCTTTGACCGCTTCGCGATTGTCGGTGGTCACTGCAATGCCGAGCTGCTTCGCGAGCGCGGCTGCTCTCTCCGCATGCTTTACAGTCGCGATGACTCTGTTGGACACAAATAGTCCCTGCTTCAGATAAGCGCGCAGCAGGATGCCACCCAATTTGCCGGCACCGAGTAGCACCAGTTTTTTGTCGGAAAGTTTCGGCGACATTTTAAAGGCTTTGCCAAACAACAGAGATTGACCTGTTCGTCTCCCGACTCTCTCGCTGCTACCCTCGCAGCGCAAACCGTCTATGTCGCTCCCCCACTCGCTCCATTCCTCGACTTCGCTCCGAATGATAAGTTGCCGTAGCGACGCTAATCGAGCTTAGAATCGCACCTTCACGCCACCGTACACGGCGCGGCCAAGGGCAGGGAAACCGAAGACTTCCGAGTAGCGCTCGTTGGTTAGGTTGTCGATTCGACCGAAGATTGAGAAGTGCGGGTTAACTTCGTATTCGGCGGCGATGTTTGCAAACGAGTAGTCTTCGATGTCGAAATTTGGTCCGCCGAAATTCAATTCCTCGCGCGCATTAACGAACTTTGTTTCGACCACCGTTCGTAGTCTTTTCCACCAAAGGTATGACGCTGAAACATAAACCTCATTGCGCGGGCGGCGCGGCAGACGCGAGCCTTGCAACTGCGAAACGTCTTTTGAGGACGTCTTTTGCGTCTCGAGGTATGTGTAAGCCGCCGTCAAAACGAAATTGGGAATCGGTTGGACGTGCAGTTCTGCTTCCAACCCCTGGGTTTCGGCCGAGCCTAGATTGAGGGTGTCAAAAAGCCCGTTAAACCCGATAACGTTCGAGAGGTCGTTGTGAAAGTAGGTGAGGCCCGTATCCACACGATTTTGCCACAGCTGCTGTCTGATTCCGATGTCCCAACCGAGATCCTCTTCAGGTTTCAGGCCGAAGTTGTTTCCGAAAATTTTGTCCTGACTGGTTGGCGGACTGAAGCCAGTACCGACGCTGGAATGCAGAATGGTATTCGTTTTGTCGATTTTGTAACTGCCGGCAAAACGATAGGTCCAAATGCCGCCGAATTGATTGAAGTGATCGAAACGTCCGCCAGCGACGAAGATCAAATTCTCGACAGGCGTTAATGTCGTCTCCACAAACCCTGCGATTTCATTCGTGTGATCGCTAATAAATGTTGGTCCAAACAGAACGAACGGACGCTCCTGGCCCGCATTAATACGGCTGTAGTAAAATCCTGATGTTAGTGTCAACCACGACACTGGTCGGAGATCGTTCTGATAATCAAACTGTGTTCGTTCGAACACCGCGCGTGTCGCCCCGACAAACCCGTCCTCATTCGGATCGTTGATTTGACGCTCGTGATCGTAAGCGACAATAAGTTTGTGGTCCCACCACTCAGTCGCTTTCCAATCGATATGCGGCCCGATCAACCAACGCTCCGTAAGAAAATGATCGATCGGTCGCGGATCAAAAATTGTATTCGGCAGTCCAATGTCGCTGACCGAATACGTGAACAAGCTGCCGATCCTCAATTGCTTGTTAGGCGACCAGCCGATGTCGCTGGTCGCGGCCGTGTTGCGGTAGTTGTTGTTCGGCCGTGCGTTCTCCGTATCGAAACGACTCGCACCGACTGAATAATCGAAGCCATCGACTTTGCCGTCGCTCTGAGACCATTCCCGAAACGTCTCGTAGGAGCCGCCCTCGGCGGCGAACATTACGCCCGGCGTTCCAGTCCCTTGTTTGGTGAAGATTTGAATCACACCTGCAAGCGCACGTGGTCCGTAAATTGTGCTTTGCGGCCCGCGCACAACTTCTATTCGGTCGATAACCTCCGTGGTGAAATCGGCAAAATTGAATGCGCCCTGCAAGCCTTGATTGATTGGGATGCCGTCAAGCAAAACCTGCGTGTGTTCGCTGCGCAGTCCACGCGTAAACACCGACGTCAACTGGCCGGGTACGCCGGTCTGCACGACGGACAACCCAGGCACTTCGCGCAAAGCATCGCTCACGCGTTGAATCTGTTTTTGCTCCAACTCCTCCGAGCTGATCACGCTCGCGCTTGCGGGCGATTGATCCAGCGGAATATCGAAACGCGTCGCTGACACCACGACTGACTCCACCTCCACTTCCGCCGGCGAAGGAGTCCGCGTCGCTTCCTGCGCATGACAAACGACAGGAACGAAGACGAGGATCGCGACCAGAAAAAACCAAACTGAACGATTTTGCATAACAAGTTTCCTCCAACTCCGAGAGTCGGACTTGTTAGGCGTCGAATGTTTTCGAAGCGTCGCATCGCCCAGCTCTCATTCTTCTTTTTGCGAAGAAGTTTTTCGGTAGCCGCGTCTCTGAGAAACGCGCTGGCGTCGCGCACAGCGCGACGGCTACAGAATGAGGTGGACCGGACAAATATTCTGGCTCCTGGCTTATGATGCCTGTGCGACACCGCTCCTTCTTCCCGCCTTCACCCCCGAGATTTTCGGGGATTGGCCCAATGGGAAGTCGTATCCAGTTACAGCAGCGCAACTGCTCCCGATTCTCACGGGATTTCTTGCGCCGATCCACTTTTCCAAGCTCGCAAAGAACTGAGACGACGACTAGCGACTTGCGTTTTGAGCGTCAAGATTATTTAATCAACTGCCAAGCGCCCGGCATCTGACACAAACGCCTTACAAGCTTTCAATGACAAAAACTATGACTGCATCCAGGCCTCAGTTCATCATCACTGGCGGCGCCGGGTTCATTGGGTCGAATCTCACGCTGGCGTTGCAGGAAAAATTCCCGGACGCGCACCTCACGGTGATCGACGATTTTCGGTCTGGTAATTTCAAGAATCTGACAGGGTATCGCGGAGATTTCGTCGCCGAAAATCTGGCGACGCTCGATTGGCGAGAAAAGTTCGGTGATCCGGCAGCTGCCGGATTCGACGCAATTTTTCATCTCGCATCGATCACTGACACGACTTTGCACGATCAATTCGTTCAGGTGCACGACAACGTGGAAAGTTTTCGCCGGCTTTTGAATTTTGCACGCCCCACAAAGACACGAATCATGTACGCCTCCTCTGCCGCGACTTACGGCCCTGCAACTGAAGCGAGCGTGGAATCAAACGGAGCGGCACCGGCCAACGTTTACGCATTTTCCAAGGTGATCATGGATAATATGGCCCGAGGCGCTGCTACCGAGTCGCCGGACTGGATTATCGTCGGGCTGCGTTACTTCAACGTTTACGGGCCGTGCGAAGCGCACAAGGGCGTGCCCGCGAGCATGATTTATCACCTGGCGCAACAGATGAAGGCCGGCAAGCGGCCGCGCATTTTTAAACACGGCGAGCAGAAACGCGATTTCGTTTACGTGAAGGACGCCGTTGAAGGCAGCATTCGCGTGCTCGACGCAAAGACGGGCGGAATTTATAATCTTGGGACAGGCCAGGCCCGCTCGTTTAACGAACTCATCGAGGTCCTAAATGAATGTCTGGGCACAAATCTTCAGCCCGAATACTTCGATAATCCGCACGCGCATTATCAAAACTTCACGCAAGCTGATCTCACCAGCGCGCGAAATGCGCTCAGATACGAGCCGCGGTTTTCGCTCGAAGACGGCGTGCGCGATTATATGCAGTGGTTATATCCGCGTTAGCTGAGCCGCCGCCCTATGGGCGGCGTAGGCGCTTCGCATAGCGAAGCGGCTACAAACATCCTTCCCAGAAAAACTTAGTCGGGCGATGGATTTCCGCCGGAAGGCTTTTGTGCACGGGACAATTGAGCGCGGTTTGCTCAAGGACTTCCCGCTGCGGATGATCGGGCGCGAGGGGGATGTGAACTTCTGAGGGTAAAGCAATGATCCGGCGCGGCGGATCGTTCGACATTTCCTTTTGCACGGACACAGTCATGCCGCGTAGATCAACCCCGAGGTCCTCCGCCTTAATTCCCATGGTCGTGCTGATGCATGTGGCGAGAGCCGTGGCCACGAGGTCAGTGGGCGAGAAAGCTTCGCCTTTGCCCTTATTATCGCTCGGAGCGTCTGTGGAAATTTTTGCTTGCGAGGGACCGTGCGTCGCGTCGCAATGCAAGTCCCCGGTGTAATTAACTGAGACTTGGACCATGTGAAATAATGCGACCGCTCTCAGCTTTTGTCACATCAGATCGAATCGCTCTTACGACCGACACGAACCGCATGTTTTTGCGGCCGGATGCCTGGGCCATAGCGGCGCGCGTAAACCTGCGTGAACTCCGCTCCCAAAAAGCTGATCAGCGCAGAGTAATAGACCCAGAATAGCAGGACTACCAATGAGCCGGCCGCGCCAAACGCGCTCGCCGTTGCAGTTTTTCCGAGGTAAATACCGATTGCGTATTTTCCTGCGGTAAAAAGCAGCGCCGTCACCGCCGCACCGA
>JBBQRI010000026.1:0-18409 GCA_038214915.1 Chthoniobacterales bacterium | reverse complement strand
TATTAAAGGAGGGAACGATGTAATTTCCCCGCTCGATCATTTCGCGCGAAGCCTCGGCAAAGCGCGGCTCATCGCGATCGATCAGCGGCAAGCTCCATGTGCCAAGGATGTGAAAAACCACGCAGCCAAAAAACAGCAGCGGGTAATTGATTGATTTCACGCTGGAACTTAAAATAGCGTCCAGTAAATCCGACGGGAACTTATTTGTGAAACGCGGCACTGCTTTGTATTGGCTTATCGGGATCGTAATCGCGGCAACGGCGATCGCAGTGTCATTTCATTTCGACGACAGCGTGCGCGACTTCATGATGCAGCATCAAAACCCGGCTGTGCGCAATTTCATGCGCTACGTCAGCTTATTTGGAGATTGGCCGTTGCATGCGGCAGTAGGATTGGTTCTCCTAGGCTTGGCGTGGCGCCGAGGCAGCGAAGAGTGGACGCGGATTTTCCTCGCCATGCTCTTAGCCATGATGCTGGCCGGTGTGGTGGGAACCGTGATTAAACACACCGTTCCACGGGCGCGCCCGTCAGTGTACACCGACACACGTTGGGGCGGACCGCGTTTCAACTCGAAATATGAATCGTTTCCGTCCGGACATGTTGGCGCCTCCACCGCGTTCTTTGGCGTCCTACTTATCGCGCGTCGGCGCGTCGGCCTTGCGTGCCTGCCAATCCCGGTTCTGATCGGATTCTCAAGGATGTACATCGGCGCGCATTATCTCTCCGACGTCGTTTGCGCGGCGGTTTCGGGAACCTTGTGCTCGCTTCTGGTAGGGCACTTCCTGTTTCTGCAAATCCGCAATCGCCACTTGAAATTCGAAACCTAGGTGGCGGAGGGGGTGAGATTCGAACTCACGAGGCCTTTCGGCCTTCCGGTTTTCAAGACCGGCGCGATCAACCGCTCTGCCACCCCTCCGGAAAACTGGTGATCAGTGATCGGTGCGCAAGTATAGCAGGAACTCAAAGATTTGCTCGACAGCGTAATATGTTCATGTGAACTTAACGCGTGTCGGCGAACAAGAAGTTTAAACCTGTGATCGTCGAAGCGCCGCAGAGCCACGCCGCCCTTCGGGGGCGTGGCGCGTCCTGGAGCCCGGCGAACCGATTTGAAAAACTGCACGTCGATTTAACTGACCTGGACGTAGTCGAGGGCGGCTGCGAGACCGAAGAGACACCGCGGCGTCCGACACAGTATTTTCGCGACGGAACGAGAACAATTATCACCCGGAATGCCAGCCCGGATGTCGGCTTTGAAACGAGCTTGAATCCGTATCGGGGGTGCGAGCACGGTTGCATCTATTGTTACGCGCGGCCGACTCACGAGTATCTTGGGTTTTCGGCTGGTCTTGATTTCGAAAGCAAAATCATGGTCAAAGTCAATGCTCCGGAGTTGTTGCGCGCCGAACTGGAATCACCGCGATGGCAACCGCAGACACTCGTGTTGAGCGGTGTGACCGATCCCTATCAACCCGTGGAGAGAAAATTGCAGATCACGCGCGGCTGCCTCGATGTCCTTGCGAAGTTTCGCAACCCTGTGGCGATCATCACAAAGAACCATCTCGTCACGCGCGATATCGATATTTTGCGCGTGCTCGCGGCCTGCGATGCAGCGGCTGTCAACGTTTCAGTAACGTCTCTCGATCCAACGTTGCAGCGCGTGCTCGAACCGCGAACGACCTCGCCGCAGGGTCGGCTCTACGCCATCGAACAACTTCGTGCAGCAGAAATTCCAGTTGGCGTAATGGTCGCGCCAATTATTCCCGGACTCACTGATCATGAGGTTCCAAAGATCCTGGATGCATGCGCCAAAGCGGGCGCGCAGTTTGCCGGCTACACGATTATCCGCCTGCCATGGGCGGTTGCGCCGTTGTTCGAGCATTGGCTGGAGGAACATTTTCCAGACCGCAAAGATAAGGTGCTGCGGCGGATCCGGCATTTGCGGGGAAACCGGATGAACAATTCGCAATGGCACACGCGCATGACGGGAGAAGGGATTTTCGCCGATCAAATCGCATCGTTATTCAAAATCGGTTGTCGTCGCGCAGGCATCGGCGCGCGGCCAGCGCTTTCGTGCAAATCATTTCGCCGATCAACGACTCAGCTACGCCTTTTTGGCTAACATTGACGTCGGCGATACACGAATCGAGGGCGCTGTTTCCTCTTGGATCTGCGTTAGATTCGATCGACCGATGAGCGCACGACTTAGCGATTACGATTACGTTCTTCCACGGGAATTGATTGCGCAGCGCCCGCTTGAGCGTCGCGAAGATTCACGGATGATGGTTTTGCATCGTGCCGAGCACAGGATCGAGCATCGGAAATTTCGCGAGCTAAAGACATTTTTACAGCCGCGCGACCTCCTTGTGTTAAACGATAGCCGCGTACTGGCAGCGCGGCGATTCTCCGATAACAGCGGGATCGAATTTTTGTTTCTCGAGCGCCTTGGGCCGACGCGTTGGAAGTGCATGGTTACGCCGGGCCGTAAAATGCGCGTGGGCACGACGGCGACGATCGATGGCGTGTGTTTGCGGGTCGAGAAAATCACTGCAGACGGCGAGCGGATCGTCACGTTCGACAAAGATGTCGATGTTTACGCCGGCGGTTCCACGCCGTTACCGCCCTATGTCCATCGGCCCAGCGATGAAACGGACGCGGCCCGTTATCAGACCGTTTTTGCTCGAGAGGCCGGGGCCGTCGCTGCGCCTACGGCTGGTCTGCATTTCACCTGCGAGATCTTAAGTGAGATTCCGCACACATTCGTGACGTTGCATGTCGGACCGGGAACATTTCTCCCTGTGCGCTTTGAAAACATCGCCGAACATCGAATGCATGCGGAGCATTTCTCCGTTTCGCCGGAGGCCGCAGACAAGATCAACAACGCGCAGCGGATTGTAGCTGTGGGAACCACAGCGATGCGCGTTCTCGAGACAGCAACGCGTAATAACAAACTGGTTAGCCGACAGGTTAAACCTCTATCAGGCGAGACCGATCTGTTCATTTATCCGCCGTTCACGTTTCGAATTGTCGATGCGCTGTTGACCAATTTTCACCTCCCGCGCTCGACCTTGCTGATGCTGGTGAGTGCGTTTGCTGGATGCGAATTCATTCTTCGTGCGTACGAGGAAGCGGTCCGTGACCGGTATCGCTTCTACAGTTACGGCGATTGCATGCTGATCCTGTAATTTTCAGGAGCGGAAGAGGAAGATTGCCATGTCCACCGTTATGCTATTATGCGGGCCACATGAGCGAGCGACCCAAAGGCGAGCTGGTGATTCAAACCATCGCCATGCCTAAGGATACAAATCCGAACGGCGACATTTTCGGCGGGTGGGTAACCTCACAAATGGACTTGGGGAGCGGGATTCTCGCCGCGAAGACGGCGCAAGCGCGCGTCGTCACGGCGGCGATGGAAGGAATGTCGTTCCTGCAGCCGGTAAGAGTAGGGGACACCGTCAGGTGCTATGCGCACGTGGAGAAAATCGGGCGGACTTCGATGACCATTCCCGTCGAGGTTTGGGTGACGCGTTACATGACGGGCGAAGAACTACGCGTCACGCATGGCGTGTTTACTTTGGTCGCGGTCGATGAGTCGGGAAAACCGATTCCGGTTAAGCGCTCGTAACTGTAGCGGCGCTCTATGAGCGCCGTAAAATTTCCAGATGCTCGATGCAACCTGTGAACTGGGGACAGCTTAATTTCGGCGGTCGCAGACCGCCGCTACAGTAGTTCGCAACGATGGCGCGCTTCGCTTACCTCTTCGAGCGGTTCCCATCATTTGGACAAACGTTTTGCTATCGGGAAGTGGCGGAGCTTGATCGCCAAGACATCGCGTCGCCAATCTTTTCAATCCGGAACCCGAAAGACGAACCACAACAAGATTGGGACACGCGTATCGTCGAACGGGTGCATTATCTTCCCGAGGAAAAGGAGCTGCTGGAAGACGTTCGACGGGCCGGAAAAAAACGGAAGCTCGGCGCAGACATTGTCGCCGCCCTGGATGAATGGGATCGCCGCACCGATTTCCTTCGGCTTTACCAGGCGATTTACATTGGTCTGCGCTTGCGGCAAATGGGAATCGATCATGTGCACGCTCATTTCGCCGGCATGGCTGCGCGCACTGCTTTTTGGATAAAAAAGTTTTTTTCGATCACTTTCAGTTTTACCGCGCACGCGAACGACGTTTTCTCTCCGCGGCAATTCGAAATCGGACTGGATAAACTTGTCGATACAGCGCGTGAGATCATCACCGAAACGGATTACGCCGCGCGCTTTTTGCGCGACCGATTCTCTCATCGCGCTGATCGCGTCCACCGCATTTACAACGGACTCGATGTCGCGGAATTTGGGCGGGCCGATTTTTCGTCGACGCCACCGCTGATCATCGCGGTCGGCCGTTTGATTCCGAAAAAGGGATTCGGCGATTTAATTCGTACCTGCGCCTTGCTATTGGAACGCGGGAAATCGTTCCGCTGTGAAATCATCGGTGAGGGGCCGCTTGAGAACCAGCTACGGGGGCAAATCGATGAACTGTGTTTGCAAAATAATGTCGAACTGCCCGGCGCAAAGCCACAGACGCAACTCCGCCGGCGGCTCGCCGCGGCAAATGTTTTTGTGCTCCCGAGTGTGATTGATCCCGACGGCGGCATGGACAATCTGCCTACAGTCATCATGGAAGCGATGGCGACGGGGCTGCCTGTCGTGTCGACGAGCATCGGTGGGATTCCGGAAATGATCATCGAGAACGAAACCGGATTTCTCGTACAACCGAGCGACGTCGCAGCAATGGCTGACGCGATTGAAACGGTGATTAACGATTCTTCTGCGGCGTCGAGACTTGGCCATTCCGGCTACGAACGCGCGCGAGCGCTTTTCTCGATTGAAAAGAATGTCCGCGAATTGTGCGCGCTGCTGATGTAGCGACGCTCTTCGAGCGTTGTGAGCGGCTCGTTAGGTTCGACCGTTGTGAATTGCAAACCACACCGGCGGTCAGAGACCTCCGCTACAGTAAATCCCGAACGCAGTTGAGCGCATTCAGGTAAACACTGTGTGGTCCGCCGCGAATTAGTTCCTCGCTGATCAAGCCCACAGGATCGTTGTTTCCAGCGGGCATTAGCTGCGGGACCCGGTTTTCGTTGTTTTGTATGCGTGAGACTTCCAAGAGATCGCCGCAATGCGCGTAGGTGACGCGAAATTCCACGTCATCGCTAGTCAACCCGACTTCTTGAACTGGTTGGCCGTTGCGCTCGCGAAGCTCGACGTCGATGTGTTGCGCTGACGCTCCGGTGAACCGCAACTCACGTGGAGATTTCACCTCTTCGGTATGCCAATTCAATTGCGCTCCCAGCCAGCCCACAAACAAGATCGCGGTTGATCTGAACCCGGGTGCAAAATCGATCCGCATCTTGCTGATCTTGGCGAGGCGATGGTGCGACGCGGGATGATCGAAGAATTGTGCGAGCGCGAAGCGAAGGTTGTCCAACCGCGTCCAATTCAAGTCGCAAAGCACAATACGCTGGCTGGCCTCCTCCTGCATCAACTCGAGTAAACGTGTTTGCGAGCGAAAATCGCTCCAGCCTTGGCTATCGTAGATCACGCGATCGACCCACGTCCAAAGTTGTGGATCCATCGGCTCGCGAAATTCTTCCTGCCACCAAAGATAAAGCGGCAGATCCGAATCCAGATTGGAAAGGACGATGCTTGGCAGTTGCGTGGTGCACCCGCCTTTGAGCAGGAATGAAATCTGCTCGGAGCAAACTTGCTTACTGCCAACGCTGCTCACGTGGCAGTGTGCACTGATCCACGCGCTAAGATGGTCGTTGTCTGCATCGCAATCAGCTTCGATCACGATCGCGCGACACGCGTGATTCTCGGTGATTCGCGCCATCAGTTGCGTGTTGTTTTGCAATGAGCCCGGCTCTTCGCTGTAAACAGCAAGATTCATGAGCGACGCGCGCGTCATAGCGCCTTCGCCCTCTCGCCAGAGTTTTTTCAGCTCCTGCTCAATTTTTCCGATTTCGACCGGAGCGCCTAACGAGTATGTTTCAGCAGCCGCAGGCATAACGGGTTTATAATCTTCTCCACGCGTGGCCGTCGCGGGCGAGCAAATCATCGGCAGTTTCCGGTCCCCACGATCCGGCGGCATAGAAATATAACTCCGGAGCATCTTTCTTTGCGTGCCAGGCTTCTTCGATTGGATCGATGAAAGCCCAGGCTTGTTCGACCTCGTCCGCGCGCGCAAAGAGCGTAGCGTCGCCGCTCATCGCATCGAGCAGCAAACGTTCGTAGGCTTCCGGGCTCGGCTTGCCGAAGGACGTTCCGTAGTGGAAATCCATTTTAACTGGCTCGATGCGAAAGCTTGTGCCGGGCACCTTGGCATGAATCCGCAACGAGATTCCTTCGTCCGGCTGAATGCGAATGACGAGCACGTTCAGGTCCCGCAGATCTTTGTTGAAGAGCACTGCGGGCGCTTTTTTGAAGTGAACGGAAATTTCCGTTGCCGATTTCGGAAGCCGTTTGCCCACTCGCATGTACACCGGCACGTCGGCCCAGCGCCAGTTGTCGATAAACAAACGCAAAGCAACGAACGTCTCAGTCTGCGAATCCGGATTTACGTTTTGTTCCTGCCGATAACCGAGGACGGGTTCGCCGTGAATAGCGCCTTTCGTATATTGGCCGCGCACAACATTGGTTGCGATTTGGCTGCGCGACCAGCGATGCAGTGACCGTACGACTTTGACTTTTTCGTCGCGAATGCTGTCGGCGCTGAGGTCAGTAGGCGGTTCCATCGCGACAAGACATAGGAGCTGAATCAGATGGTTCTGCACCATGTCGCGCAATGCGCCGGCGGTTTCGTAATAGCCGGCACGCGTTCCGACTCCGAGTGTTTCCGCCGCTGTGATCTGCACATGATCGATGTAGTGCGTGTTCCACAGCGGTGAGAAGATCGCGTTGGCAAATCGAAGGACGAGAATGTTCTGCGCCGTTTCCTTGCCGAGGAAATGGTCGATCCGATAGGTTTGCTCCTCCGTGAATGAGTTGAGCACGACGCGATTGAGCTCGCGTGCTGAGGCGAGATCACTGCCGAACGGTTTTTCGATTATGACGCGCGCCCAGCTTCCTTTGCAGGTCTGGTTCAGGCCCGCGGCTTTCAGGTTCTTGAGAATCGATTCGAACTGATCAGGACCGGCCGCCAGGTAAAAGAGACGGTTGCCGCGCGTGCCATGGCTCTTGTCGAGCTCCTCGAGACGTTTGGCCAGCCGCTCGTAACCACCTTCATCACCAAACGCGCTCTGATGATAAAAAACAGATTGCGCAAACGCGTTCCAGATTTCGTCGCGCACAGGCTGACGCGAAAAGTTGCGTGTGGATTCTTCGAGGTCACGCCGAAATTCGTCGTCACTCTTGTCGCGCCGAGCGAATCCGACGATGACCACGCCGGGTGGCAGTTCGCCGTCGGTCGCCAGGTTATATAGCGCCGGGACAAGTTTGCGATGTGTGAGATCACCCGTAGCGCCGAAGATCACGATGCTGCATGGCTGTGGAACGGGCCGCGCGGCCAATCCTTCGCGAAGCGGGTTTGGTTCCGGTTGATCCGCCGTGCGATTCATTCCATCCGCAGATTACGAGATTTTCGCAGATTGGATAATAGCAATTGAAGTAGGGACAGCCTGTGAATGGCTGGAAGTGATTCCAGTGCTCGCTGCGCGCCGCCCCAGCTAGATTGGCAATGGAAATCTGCTCGTTAGATCGATAACTTTTTTGCGCACGTTCTCGAGCGCGTCTCCATCGCTACGGTTGTTGAGCGCTTCGGCAACAAGCTCGGCGATCTCGAGCATCTCTTCTTCTTTCATGTCGCGCGTGGTGACTGCGGGCGTGCCGACGCGAATGCCGCCCGGCTTGAAAGGTGAACTGGTGTCGAACGGGATAGCATTCTTGTTCACTGTGATGCCGGCGCGATCGAGTGATTCCTGCGCTTCTTTGCCGTTCAAGTCTTTCGGGCGAAGATCGACTAGCATGAGGTGGTTGTCGGTGCCGCCGGAAACGATTCGATAACCGTGCTTGCCGATGCCCGCGGCGAGCGCTTTGGCGTTGACCACTACCTGCCGCTGATATTCGCGAAATTGCGGCTGGAGCGCTTCATGAAAGCAAACGGCTTTCGCAGCGATAACGTGCATCAGTGGGCCGCCCTGCACTCCCGGGAAAACGGTCGCATCGATCTGCTTGGCGAATTTCTCTTCGCACATAATAATACCGCCGCGCGGCCCGCGCAGACTCTTATGTGTGGTGGTGGTGACAAAATGCGCGTGCGGGATCGGACTGGGATGCTGGCCGCCCGCGACGAGCCCGGCGATGTGCGCCATGTCGATGAACAAAAGCGCGCCGACCGAATCCGCAATCTGGCGCAGCCGCGGGAAATCGATAATGCGCGGATAAGCCGATGCGCCGGCGGTAATCATTAATGGCCGGACTTCTTCGGCTTGTTTTTGCAACGCGTCGTAATCGATCTGCTCGGTCTTCTCGCTGACGCCGTATTGCGACACTGCGTAAAATTTGCCGGAGAAATTTGCTGGGTGACCGTGGGTGAGATGACCGCCGTGCGCGAGATTCATCGCCAGAATCTTGTCGCCGGGTTTGAGCACGGAAAAATAAACGGCCATGTTAGCTTGCGCTCCGCTGTGTGGCTGCACGTTGACGTGTTCGCAGCCGAAAAGCCGCTTGGCGCGATCGATCGCCAACTGCTCGGCTGTGTCGACGTTCTCGCAGCCGCCATACCAACGTTTCCGCGGATAACCTTCCGCGTATTTGTTGGTCATCACGCTGCCCTGAGCTTCCATCACCGCGCGACTGGTGAAATTTTCCGAGGCGATCAGTTCGATGTTCTCGCGTTGACGTTTCTCTTCCGCAGCAATCGCATCGAAGATTTCGGGATCCACTCTGCGCAATGCGTCGCCGTAACAGGGGGCCGATGTGGAAGGGATGGATCCGGGGTCAAATTGGCGAGAAAGATGGTCCATGGAATAAGACGATATCTCCGACGAGCCCATCGCACCAGGGCGGACGAGTTCGCCCTGTTCTACAAATGCGAGCACGCTCGGCAAAGCGTTTTTGATGGTTCGCGCGCAATCCTCGTACACCTCGCGGCCGAGACCGATTGGGTCCGGCACGTCGCGCCACACGGTAGTGCCAGGTTCTTCAAATTCACGAATTAAGAAAGTTTTTTCCGCACTTTGTGGAAACAATGTTTGTATCGTTTCGAGGTGCGCACCGGTCATGGCGAAAATGTGCGTAGCTTGATCAACCAGCGCGCCGGTCAGCGGCTGGCTGCGCAGAGCGCTTATATTTGTGCCTTCCTCTGCGCAGACTTCTACGGCGTACAGGCTTGGCGGCTGGCCGCGAACGGCGTGCACGCCGGCCGATGCGACTTCGATGTCCTTCCGGTTGCCAGTCATGCGGCGAAAAAGCCCTTCCGCGATCGGGCTCCGACAAATGTTTCCTGTGCAGACGAAGAGGACGTTTTTCACGGCTCGGAACGCGCAGCGAACGCGTTTATCAAACTAGAAGCGAACCTGTCCAAGTCAATTTCCGGTGGTCTAAAAGCGTCGTTTCGTCAGTGATTTGTCGCTTCTCGCGGCGGCGCATTGCGGTTATTGTGACCACCGTTCCATCGCTTTTCTGCCAATGAACGTCGAGACGCTACGCCAAGTGCCATTATTTGAGTCGCTCGATGCCGAGGCGGCCCATGAATTGTGCGAGTTGCTCGAGAGCCTCGATTGCAAGGCAGGCGCGGTTCTATTCCGCACGGGTGACGAAGGCGATGCGATGTATTTAATCGAGGAGGGGAAGGTCCGTATCTGCGTGCGAGCGAAAGATGGGCACGAGGTTACGCTTACCGAATTCAACCGCGGCGATTTTTTTGGGGAAATGGCCTTGCTCGGTGGTAAGCCGCGCTCAGCCGACGCGCGGGTTGCGGAGGACGCGCGGCTGGCGGTGCTTTCGCGCGAGCATTTTCTTTCCTTTGTTAGCAGCAACCCAAATGTCGCACTGGAGATGCTTACAGCGCTGGCCAATCGGTTACGCCACACAGATGAACTTTTGCGCCACACTGCGACCCGCAACGTCAATGTCGAGGAAGCAGCGCAGTTTACCCTTGCCGATCGCGCGGCAGACCTCATCGCCGAATTCGGCGGCAGTTGGAAATTTATTATTGCTGCGGTGGTTCTCGTCAACGTTTGGGTATGGATAAATATGTGGTTGGCGTGGACTGGCAAAATCAACTTCGATCCGTATCCGTTCTTATTGCTGAGCACTGGGATTAATGTGCTTTCCGTGCTGCAGGCGCCGATTATTCTGATGTCCCAGAATCGACAATCGCACAAAGACCGTCTGCGCGCGGAAATCGATTATCAAGTGAATCTGAAGAATGAGCTCGCGTTGAATGAGATCCTTGAACGCCTGAAAGCGCTCGAGCACAAGTACCGCGAGCAGACAGTAGACCAATACGACGTCACCAAAGTTGAATAATCCGGCTTCGCCGACCCGTGGAACATCTCTGACGGGAAGTTGCCGCGTTGATCGCCCTGATTATCGTCCTGTTCCTATCTCCGTATGAAAAAGCTGCTTATTAAATCAGTTTTGATTCTGACGCTCCTTATCGCGTTGCTAGGCTGTGGCAGCCCGGGTCCCAGTCCTGAACAGCAGACACGCGAGGCGGAACAGCAGAAAGAAGCCGAACGCCAGCAGAAGGAGTTTCGAAAAAGTTTGCCTCCGGTAAGTAACCCAGGGCAGGGCTGGTAGACTGATCGGGTGATTTCATCATAACGCGGGAAGGCGTTAGACATTCGAATTTCGTCGTTGAAACTTCGCCATGCGGTCGCGCTGGAAGCGAATCCGATATCGGCTGGAGTGGCTGGGGCTAGTTCTTGCCACCAAGCTGATCCCTTTGTGTTCGCGAACGGTGTGTTATCACATCGCCCAGGCAGCGGGAACCCTACTGAGCTGTGTTGATCGGCCTCGTTCCCAGGTGGCGCTCAGCAATCTCGAGGTCGCATTTGGTGATCGGTTCTCGCCCAAGGAGCGGCGAAAAATTGCCCGTGAGTCATTCCAGCATTTCGCCCGGACGATGCTCGATCTGCTATGGAGCCCGCGTCTAACACAAGAGAACTTTTCTCAGTACATTGACTTGGAAAATTTCGAGGAAACAGCGCGCGACACAGGCCCGGAGCGCAGCGTGATGATTGCCTGTTATCACTACAGTAACTTTGAATGGCTCAGTCTCGCCTGTGGTTTTCTCGATCTGAAAGGCACGATTATCTCGCAGGAATTTAAGAATTCGTCCCTGGACCCAATTTTCAAAAGATTGCGGGAGCAATCCGGTCACGAGCTCGTCCCCCGCGAGCGCGGCATCATGCGGCTTTACAAGGTGCTCCGCCGAAAGGGCCGCACGGCGCTGCTGGTTGATCTCACAGTGCCGCCGAGTCAAGGTGCCGTGGCAATCGACTGTTTTGGATTGGAGACAAGCGTCACGTCGGCGCATGCGTGGCTGCACGAGCGAACGGGCGTTTCCATTGTGCCGGCGCACACCGAACCCCTGCCGGACGGACGTTACAGGCTGGTATTTCATCCAAAGATCGGACACACCGCTGGAATGACGCCTCAGCAAATCGCGCAGGCATGCTGGGATTCATTTGAGCCTTACGTGCGCAAAAACCCGGCGCCTTGGCTTTGGATGTACAAACACTGGCGCTACCGTCCTGCACATCCCGATCGACCCTACCCGTTCTACGCCAACTTCTATCGGCCGTTCGAAGACATGGTGGCAGCCAACAAGGCTGGTGCGAGCGACGAAGCAAAGTTGTAGAGGCGTTCCCGCGGCGAATGCCTACGATCTCGGGGCAACGCTGCTGCCTTTCGCGGACGATCGCCGCTTCTTGCGACTCAAGCTTGCGATATAACAACCAGGCGAATAGTTGAAAAACGGTGTGGAAGCGATCCGGCTTTTTAAACTCCTCAACCGTGATCAACGCAACACGTTTGTCGCCTGTTTTCTCGGGTGGGCGTTGGACGCGTTCGATTTTTTTCTACTGACGTTTGTGATCGTGCCTATGGCGCACGATTTCGGCACGAGCGTCGCCGATCTCGGTTACGCGATTACCATCACGCTGGCGATGCGCCCCGTGGGCGCGTTCATCTTCGGTCTGCTTGGCGACCGCTTTGGCCGGCGGATTCCGTTGATGATCGATATCATTTTTTATTCGCTCATGGAATTGCTCACAGCGTTTTCGCCGAATTACACTGTGCTGCTGATTTTTCGTGCGCTGTACGGGCTTGGCATGGGCGGCGAATGGGGTTTGGGCGCGTCGCTGGCAATGGAAACAGTGCCAACTCAAGCGCGCGGACTGTTCTCGGGAATTTTGCAGCAAGGGTACGCTTTCGGTTATCTCTTGGCGGCGGTTGTGTATTGGATCGTGTTTCCGTTCTTCGGCTGGCGCGGTCTCTTTGTCGCCGGCGCGCTCCCGGCGTTCCTTGTGCTTTACATTCGTGCGCGTGTGCCTGAATCGCCGGTCTGGTTGCGCCAGCAGCACGCGATGGATGATTTTTGGAGGCAGGCCCTTTTTGTGCTCAAACGCCACTGGGCGCTTTTTCTTTACGTAATTTTGCTGATGACGGCGTTTAACGCACTGTCACACGGCACCCAGGACATGTATCAAACATTTCTGGGCGAACAGCGCCACTACGGTGTGACACAAAAGGCGACGACCGGAATCATTTACGCTGTTGGGGCAATCTGCGGTGGAACAGTGGTCGGCCATCTCTCGCAAAAATGGGGACGTCGTCGGTCCATTGCTTTGTGCTGTGCGCTTGGAATTGTGCTGATTCCCCTGTGGGTGTTTTCGCCAGGATACACGCTTCTGGTGATCGGCGGATTCGCCATGCAATTCATGGTGCAAGGCGCATGGGGTATTGTGCCGGTGCATTTGAATGAGTTGTCGCCTGATTCTGTACGAGGAACGTTTCCGGGATTTGCCTATCAACTGGGAAATCTGTTCGCGGCGAACACAGCCGTTGTGGAAGCCCAGTTGGCCCATCATTTCCACGATTCCGGCGGGCATCCCGATTACGCAAAGGCGCTCGGCCTTTTCACGGTGGTGATTTTCGTAGTGCTAATTTTCCTCGCCGCTATCGGTCCCGAAAAACGCGGGAAGGAATTTTAGTCTTCGCTGCCGACCTCTACCGAGAGCCAGCTGGTGTAAGGCTGGTGCCGCCGCTGGCAGGCTCCGCCTGCGGCCGTAATTGTGCAGCGATTTGAGGAGGCGACTGATAAACTCCTGCACCGTAACGCTGCTCAACGATTGCTTCGGCAATTCTGTCGGCAAGTAATTCGCGATATTCGGAGTCGCGCGCCTGCTTGCCCTCAGAGCGATTGCTCAGATACCCACATTCCACGAGAACCGCAGGACAGTTCGCAAGCCGAAGTACCCGAAAGTTAGCCGTGTGAATTCCACCATTCGCGGAATTCGGGATGGTCATGAGTTTTTGCTGAATACGGTTAGCCAGATCTACCGACGCGCCGGAATGATAGTAGGTCTCGAATCCGCGCGTCCCGCGCTTACGCGAGTCGTTAAAATGTATGCTGACAAAGACTGCATTTTTTTGCTTGTTCTCGATGGCGACGCGGTCGTTGAGAGGAATAAATACGTCTGAGTCTCGAGTCATCACGGTCTTTATCTGCGACTCGCGCAGCTTGTGATTGAGACGTTGAGCTACATCGAGGGCGACGTTCTTTTCTGGCGGACCCGAGCGACGAAACGCGCCGCTATCTTTTCCGCCATGTCCCGCATCCACGATTACAGTCGAAAACGTTTTGCTCGTGTTTTTGACACCGTGAGTTCCCACCGTGCTGCATGCCGCTAATGATGCGACAAACGCGAGTGCGACAATGCGAATGACCAGACGCGACATTCTATCTAATAGCAAAAAACCGGCGCCCCATCAAAATGTTTCGCTGAAACTGGAATGAGCGAACTTGAATTCTGTCAACGATTCGCATGTTTCCAATAATCGCGTATAAAATGCACTTGTGTTTTGAGACACTGCGCTTAATCCCTTAACACTTTTATGATGATCCGATTCGCAATCCTTCCATTACTGCTGGCACTGAATTTTTCGATGTGCAAAAAGCAAGAAGCCGTTACGGATAAACAGCAACCTGCGGGCAGCGCTGCCCCAGCGGCGGCGGCTGCGACGGCCGCCCCGGTAGTGGCGGCAACTCCCAAGATCAAGAAGCCAGTGGTCGATCAAACCGCCCAGGTCCTTATTTTTTGTTACCATCGGCTGGTCGACAAGATCCGCTACCCAGGCACGGAGATTACGCCAGCTGCCTTTGAAGCGGAGATGAAAGAATTGAAAGACAAGGGTATCACGGTGATCTCGATGCAGGATTTGCTCGCTTGGAAGCGGGGCGAAAAAAGCATACCGCCGCGTTCCGCCGTAATTACTTTCGACGACGGCTGGAAATCGCAATATGAAGTGGCGTGGCCGATCATGAAAAAATACGGCTATCCCTTCACATTGTTCATCTACACCGAAGGCGTGCGCGGGGGCGCTCTCGGCGGAGGAGAAGCGATCACCTGGGAGCAACTAGCGGATCTGCGCGACAATGGCGTTGATATTCAGGCCCACACAGCGACGCACCAGGACCTGCGCGAAGGGCATAACGTTACCGTGATTGAGCCCGGCGGAAAGCGGGGCAGGAAAAAACTGACTGGGGCTGACTATGAAAAATGGGTCCAAAACGAGGTCGTCGGTTGCAAGGAGTTGCTCGAGCAGCGACTCGGGATCAAGGTGAATTGTTTTGCAGTGCCGTTCGGGAATTACAACGAGCACGTGAAGGAACTTGCGCGAAATGCCGGTTACGAAGCGATGTTTACCGTTTACGGCCAGCCGATCACTTTCACTTCTCCGATGGACGCGATCGGGCGTTACGCAATTGAAGCGAATAAGCCCAAAGTTTTTGGAGACGCAGTAAGCATGATCGGCGCATCCAGCGGAGGCGGGACAGCAGTAGCCGAAGTCGGCGCGAAAGATCTGACGACGCACCCAGCAGACGGCGAAACGGTGCGCACGGCATTGCCGCTTATTAAAGCGAACCTGAGCAGCATAGGGCAGATCGAGCCTGGCAGTGTCCAAATGCGGGTGAGCGGCCTTGGCGTTGTTCCGGTTAACTTTGATCCGAAAACTGGCACCGTTTCGTATCAGGTTCCGCAAAAACTTCGCGACAAAACGTGCACCGTGATCCTGAGCGCAAAATCCGACGGTAAAAAAGTCGAAACACATTGGACCTTCGGAATCGAAGAAGCCGCAGCTACAGCTGGAAGCTCGCCCGCGGCAGCCGCTAAAAAGTAATCGCGAGCCCAACGAGCGCGGGCTTTCCGGTCGCCGCGGCGCGGTTGGAGAGCGCCCTTTGTTCATGTTCCCTCAACTTAGCGACAAGCTTCAGGAGATTTTCAAAGACCTCCGTGGGCACGGCGTTATCAACGAGTCGAACATCGACGCTGCATTGCGCCAGGTTCGGATGGCATTGCTCGAAGCGGATGTTGATTTCCAGGTCGCCAGAAAATTCATTGCTCGCGTAAAAGAGAAAGCGCTCGGCGAAAGTGTACTTCGCAGCATTACGCCGGGTCAGCAGATCGTAAAAATTTTTCACGATGAATTGACGGTGCTGCTTGGTGGCGACGCAGAGCCGCTTTGCTTGGAGGATGAAACACGCATCTTGATCGTCGGGCTCAACGGCTCGGGCAAAACAACCTCGGCTGCCAAGCTGGCGCTGCTGTTAAAGAAACAAGGTCGCATGCCATCGCTGGTAGCGTGCGACTTGCAACGACCCGCGGCGATCGAACAACTCGCAACGCTCGGAAAACAGATCGACGTCCCGGTTCATGTTCCCGAGCCGGGGGAGAAAAATGTGCGGCGCGTCGCTGCCGCTGTACTTGAGACGGCGCGAACAACGGTGGCGCCTGGTGTGCAGATCTTCGATACGGCGGGGCGACAGGAAATCGACGAAGCGCTCATGAATGAACTCAAAGCGCTGAAGGAACTTTTGCAGCCACACGAAATTTTGCTTGTTGCAGATGCGGCGACTGGGCAGCAAGCGGTGAGTATAGCAAGCGGCTTTGACGCTGCTTTGTCTATTACAGGAATTATTCTGACGAAGCTTGATGGCGACGCCCGGGGCGGCGCGGCATTGTCCATGCGGGAGGTCACACACCGACCGATCAAATTCGCAGGCACAGGTGAAAAGCTCGATCAGTTTGAGCTTTTTATACCAGAGCGGCTTGCGGGGCGGATTCTTGGAATGGGCGACGTTGTCGGTCTCGTCGAAAAAGCCGCTGAAGCCGTCGAAGCCCAAGACGCTGTAATGCTTGAGCGCAAACTCCGCACCGCTTCATTCGATTTCAATGATTTCCTGGCGCAGTTCAAGATGATGCGCCGCATGGGGCCGCTGGAGAATATTCTTGGCATGTTACCCGGAATGAGTAACGTCCAGGGCCTCTCCATTGACGAGAAACAGCTCAAGCGCACGGAAGCGATCGTGCTTTCGATGACAAAAGAAGAGCGGACGCGCCCCGACATTCTGAATGCCCGGCGGCGCCAACGCATCGCGCGCGGCAGCGGTTCCACCGTCACGGAGGTAAACGATTTGCTGCGGCGCTTTGATCAGATGCGGAAGCTGATGAAGAAGGCAGGAAAGATGAAAAAAATGATGGCGCAAATGGCGCGAATGAGAACTTAATTTACCATGGCAGTTGCAATTAGATTACGCAGAGAAGGCGCGAAAAACCGGCCGTACTACAGAGTCGTTGTCACCGACAGCCGCAGCCCGCGCGACGGGAAATTTATCGAGATCATCGGTACGTACGATCCAAAGCAAACTGGTCAAAACAGTTCGTTTAGTGTTGAGCGCGCCGAGTACTGGATCAGCAAGGGCGCGCAACCATCGGACACTGTGCGCAGCTTGATTAAGAAGCAAAAGAAGACTGCTGCTGCCGCCCCAGCACCTGAAGTCGAGCGAGAGAGTTCAGAACCGGCCGAGGGCAGTTCATCGCCTTCCGTCGAGACGGCAAGCTAGCCTTGCACTGGCGTCTGGCACGGACGTCCGACAAAATTCGTGTTTATTCGTGTCCATTCATGGTTAGTCTTTTCACGGATGCGAGAATTTCTCGAGTTTGTCATTCGCGAGCTGACTGAATTTCCTGATGACATGGTGCTCACGGAAATTCCCAACAGCAGAATGATCACCTTTAAATTACAACTTCGACGCGGAGATGTTGGCCGTGTGATTGGCCGGTCTGGTCAAACCATTCACGCTATTCGCGCCTTGCTGGCCAGTTCTGCAGCGCGTCACGGCCAGCGTGCGGTACTCGAGATTGTGGAATGATAGTAAGGGCGGCTGTGTCAGACGCCGCAACGTTTTGGAGAAGCGCCCTACGGTCTCGGCGTTGGACGTCTGACGTTCAGCGTTCGATGTTTTTCCTCAATGAGAATCGACATTGTAACGTTGTTTCCTGAAATCTGCCGCGTTCCTTTGAGCGAAAGCATCATGAAACGGGCGCAGGAGAACCGAATCGTCGAACTGCACATTCACAACCTGCGCGATTGGACAACGGACAAACATCACGTGGTCGATGATGCGCCGTTTGGTGGAGGGCAGGGGATGGTAATGAAGCCGGAACCAATTTTTTCTGCCGTGGAGGATCTGAAACGCCGAACATCGAACGCGAAAGAAAATCGAAAATCAAAAGTTGTTCTCATGTCGCCTACAGGGCGTCAGTTCGATCAAGAGATGGCACGACAACTGTCACAAGAGCCGCATCTCATAATCATTTCCGGTCATTACGAAGGAGTCGATCATCGCGTGATCGAGCATCTGATTGATCTGGAAATTTCGATCGGTGATTACGTGCTCACGAACGGCGCGATTGCTGCGGTTGTTTTAGTTGATTCAATTGTGCGTTTATTGCCGGGAACGCTTGGCCATGAACAATCGGCCGCGGACGACAGCTTCAGCAATGATCTCTTGGAAGCGCCGCAGTACACCCGGCCCGCCGACTTCCGTGGTTGGAAAATTCCGGAGGTTTTGCTCTCCGGGAATCACGCAGAAATCGCGAAATGGCGTAAAGAGCAGGCTATCAAGCGCACCCGTGAAAATCGCCCGGATTTATTCCGCTGAGGATAGCCCCGAACACTTTCGGGGCGACAATTCCACACTGTAGAGTGCGGCTCGTGCTCACCGCGCCTGGTAGGATTAATCGCGAACGCGTCCCATGACGACGGACGCGTTGATGCCGCCGAAGCCAAATGAATTGCTCATCACGTAATTCAACGCAGCCGCCCGGCCATGGTTGGGCACCAC
>JBBQRI010000025.1:0-18695 GCA_038214915.1 Chthoniobacterales bacterium | reverse complement strand
AGATTCTCATCGAGATGTTCGATTTCATGCTTCATCGGGACGGCAACATAATTTTCTCCGTAAAACCTCCGCGCTACGAGAGCGATTGCGCGACGCGGCACAAATTCCCGGATGAAAACCACGCCGCGCCGCCATGTGTCCGCCGATTTTCGCCGGACGTAGAAACGCAAATTCACTTCTTCGAAATTGCGGTGCAGCGGAATAGGAAGACCCAGGAGGCGTGTGTCGAGAAATAGAAACCCAACGACACTGAGGAAAGTCTCACCGTTTTCGAAATCGATTTCGGTTTCAGCCGGAACCAGCGGCGTGATCAGCCGAGGATCGACCACATAATTCAGCATCGCCAAATAACGCCAATTGGCCGTGAGAAATGATTGCACGCTTTGCGGTGCGACGATCAGAGAATGCCGCTAAAGAATCAATGGCAGTTCGATCTTCCGATCACTGTAGCAGTCTTTCCAAAGACGCACTTGGTTGCGTGCCAAGCGCGGTCGCGCGGGCGTAATGTTCTTTGGCAAGTTCCCTTGATGAAGGCTGCGTTGTGATGAGAATGACCGCGAGATTAAAATGCGCGTCTGCGTAGTTCGGATCTTCCGCGATGGCTTGAAGCATCTCCTTTTCTGCCTCCTGCTGTCGGCCTTTTTGGCTCGCAGTAATACCGAGATAATTGTGCGCGGTGGCACTGTTTGGATTAAGCTCGATTGCTTTTCTTAATTCCTTCAGCGCATCGTCGAACCTCGACTGGCGATAATGAACAATGCCGAGCGTGGTGAGCACAAAATCGTCATTCGGCGCAATGGCCAAGGCTTTCTTCAGCGTTGATTCCGCGGATCGGATCTTGCCGGTTCGAAAGTAAACCACGCCAAGATTGGATAGCGCGTCGAGGTTCTTGGGATCTTTCGCCAGGACTGTCTGATACTGCTTTTCCGCTGTTCGATATTTGCCCTGCTCAACGTTCTTCCGGGCGGCGACCGCAACGTCCTGAAGGTCGTTCGGCAAAGCGTTGGGAGCTGCGGTTGAGATTGCGTTCGATTTCCCGACGTTTGGCGTCGATTTCTTTTCAAAAACAAAACTCATTTTGAGTACACCTGGCTTCTCGCTCGAGATTGAGACTACGGGTTGTCGGAACAGAGCGAGTTCTTCGATGGTTAACCTCGTCACGGGTTGGGCGAGGAATTCGATCTCTTTGTTCAGCAAGTCCGAACGCACTTTGAGTCTATCCAACTCGGCCAACACCAGCTTCCTCGCCTCATCGCGTCGCGCTTCTTCCTGGCGTTCACGAACAACGATGTTTCGCAGCAGTTCGTTTTCTCTCGCAAGCTGGGATGAATCCTCGTTGTTTGCTCCGGCCAGCTTGGCGGCTTGAAGTTCTGTGCTTGTGTGTTCCAGCTCAACATCAAGCTCCGCGGCTCGGGCCGCCAAATAGGAATTTCTATTCTGGGTTTCAATTAGCTGCTGTTGAAGCTGCGCCATTTGTCGCTCCATCTCGGCCAATTTCTCGGTGCTTTTCGGATCGCCCTCGCTGAGTTTCCTGACCTTTTCCTCCGCGATCGCAAGCTTCTGTTGCAGATCATTCTTCTCGGCAACGAGCGACTGAAAACGCTGTTCTGATTCCTTCGCCGATTTCAGTTGAGAGAGCGCGTCATCGCGTTCACGCCCGAGCGTGATGACCTGATTGTTTACCTCGGCGAACTTTGCCTGAGTATCGTCCCTTTGCTTTTCCGCAGTCACACGCGCTTGATCGGCTGCGGCAACGGCTCCTTTTAGTTGTGCAACTTCGGCGCTCAACTGCTGCTGTTCTTTGTCACTGTTACCTTCCAACCCTTGCGAAGCCTTTGATTCCTGAAGCTGCGCGAGTTGGTCTCGCGTTTGACGTTCTGATTTCTTTGCCTCATCGAGATCGTTCTGAGCTCGCTCCAGCTTAGAATTTGTTTCGTTCAAACGCGTATCGACTATGCCTTTTTCCTTTCGCGCGGTCTCCAGATCCCCGCGCGTCTTGTCGAGCGCCGCTTGTAGCTCAGCGACTTTGTCGCGCAAGTTCTTTGTGGCGACTTTGACTGAGGTATCCCGCGACCGCTCGCTCGCGGTCTCCCTGGGTTGAGGCGCCAAGGCTTCGGGTCCAGGCTCAGACCAGGCGTCACTCTCAGGTGCTGCGGACGCAATGTCGGGCAACGGACTCGCGCTCGCGTTGAGTTGGGTTTGCCTTGTGATTCGCTCCTGAAGTCTCAAAATCGCTTCGCTGATTTTGTGTCCGCGATATTCCACAACCGATGGCTGCCACTGAGCGTGCGATTTGCGCAGTTCCTCGATCAAGCTACCGGCGAACCGATACTTGGCCAAAGCAGTCTTGAATCGGTCTTCGCGCTCGAGTTTTTCACCCTGTTGCGCGGAGAGATAGGCTTTGAGAAAAATTTCGCTTGGATCGTCCTGTTGTGCGACGGCCAGCATTGTTGCGGCGAAGAAAAGTACGGCTGCAAGCGAAGCCGCCCTGCGTCGCACGACACGACGCTGCGGCGCCATACCTAACCGGCTGGGGAGAGATTTCCGGTCCACCGGCGCTGACAATTAGTGGAGCGGACGGGAAAAGTCGAGCCCTTTGTTTGCAAAGCGGGACGGCAATCCTAGACTCTGTTTCGCTTAAGTTATGGTGGCCGTAGCTCAATGGTAGAGCCCCAGATTGTGGTTCTGGTTGTTGCGGGTTCGAGTCCCGTCGGCCACCCGTGGAATTTTGGATTCTCGAGTCCCGATTTTAGATTTGCCGACCGAAGATCGACAGCCGCTTCGTCTAATTGGAAATCTGTGATCGAAAATCCCATTGTGCCTGTAGCTCAACCGGATAGAGCTTCTGACTTCGGATCAGAAGGTTGGGGGTTCGAATCCCTCCAGGCACGTTTGTTTGAATCGCCTGCACCATGACGACCGACCGAGAAGAAAAGTTTATGCGGGCTGCCTTGGTTGAAGCAAAAAAGGCGCTCGGCCGGACAAGTCCCAACCCCGCCGTGGGAGCCGTTCTGGTGATTGATAATCGTGTAGTGGCAAAAGGACATCATCGGGAAGCAGGCGGCGCTCATGGTGAGATTGATTGTTTGCGTGATTTCGGCGCGCCGATTCCCCCGCATGCTACGCTCTACGTGACTCTGGAGCCATGTTCGACAGCCGGGCGCACTGCGCCGTGCACCGATGCGATAATCAAGGCTGGACTTAAAAACATAGTTATAGGCGCGAAAGACCTAAATCCGCGGCACTCCGGGAGAGGTATTGTCGAATTACGAAACGCAGGCGTCGGCGTGCGGGATGGGATTTTGGCGGAAGAGTGCACGCGGCTTAACGAAGCTTTCAACAAATGGATCGTCACCGGGCAGCCATTTGTTATCGCAAAGTGCGGCATGTCTCTCGATGGGCGGCTGACTCGCCCGCCTCGTGAGTCCCGGTGGATCACTGAACGCGACGCTCGGCGCCACGCACATCAACTGCGCGCACGCGTGGACGCAGTGCTCGTCGGAGCGGAAACCGTCCGAGCCGACAACCCGCGTTTGACCGTCCGCGGCGTGCGCCCGGCGCGGCAACCGTGGCGCATTGTGCTGACCCGCTCGGGCCAGGTGCCACGCCAAGCTCAGCTCCTGACCGACAAATTTGCTGCCCGAACTTTGATCTATGAACGAAAATCCCTGGTGTCGGCTCTGAAGGATTTAGGTAAACGCCGCATCACCAGCGTGTTGATCGAGGGTGGCGGCGAAGTCCTGGGTGAGGCGCTCGACAAACGGCTCGTCGATAAAGTGCGAATCTATTTGGGGCCGATCTTAACTGGAGGACCGGTAGTCGCATTCCCTGGAGAAGGAGTAGAAGAAACTGCTGATGCGCTACGGCTACGCGATATCGAATATGAACAGATCGGTCAAACGGTCTTCCTCACGGGGTATCCAGATGTTCGAATAACCAGGAAACTTTCCACCAATTTCCCTGTTGAATTACTAGGAGGTAAATAATGAAGAAACTTCTGTTAATTGCAGTCGTGGCCGGGGGTTTGATGGTCGCAGGGACGACGCGTTCTGATGCTCAAGTTTACTTCAGTATCGGGTTCGGTCCGGGTTATTACGGATATTATCCTTACGGTTACTATCATCCGTATCGGTATTACTCTCGACCTTATTATCGATCCTATTACCGGCCGTACTACTGGTACGGCGGGCATCGTTATCGCAATCATCATCGTTATCCCTATTACCGGCGCTAGTTTGCCGGAATAGCCACACCGGGCTGGCTCAAAGCTATTTTGAGCCAGCCTAATTTTTTTGAGCGGAAACTCGCTGAGGAGATCCGGCCACACGAGACCAGACGGTCTATTTTCCTGACCTTGGCGACGCCGCTGGTTTGGTCACAGGGCTTTTGCCCGGCTCATCGATCTGGAATTCTTTTCTCAACTGCTGAATGAGTGTCGGTATTTCCTTTTGCCTCTCCGTTTCGATTTGCTGCCGAAGCGATTGTTCGACTTTTCGGCGTTCCTGAATGTACCGCGATTCAAACCGAGCGCGCTCCTGTGGATTGAGTTGAAGACCCGAGTCGCGAACTGCGGCGTCAGCTTCGCGCGTAATAATCTGCCGGCGCATGTTCTCCCGCTGACGCATGAGGTTGCGCTGCTCCGGGGTCATCTGCATCCAAAGGTCAGCGTTGCGCCGGAAATTTTGCCGGGCATCTGGCGGCATCGCGAGCCATCGTTCCCTTATGCTCTGCCCTGAAGGTGCCCCGTGAGGCTGACCTGAAGGCGGTCCATGAGGTTGACTTGGCGGTGGTCCATGAGGTGCCGCCATTGGCGCCGGTCGGCCGGCCGGACCGCGATGTTGTTGTGGCTGCGCTTGCGCGTAAGCGCAACACAGAGCAAAAGCCGCCAAACCGACGAATAACTTACAAGGTTGGCCTATTTTCCCACACACTATTTTCATCCCAGGCGATCAATTCATCCAGATCAGCCACGACGTCATAATCCTGTGGATCGATTTTAGCCACTACATCTGACTCACTCGAAGACGTTGTCCGCGGCCCCGGATAATGCGTGACAAGAGCAAGGGCGACAGCGACCGCTGCCACGGCCGACGCTCCAACAACCTTTCGCACGCTGAACCAGTTCTGCACCCGCTCGAAATGAGTCGGTTTCTGCCGAATTTTTCTTAGGACATTCCGCGCAAAAAATGGAGAAAGCGTGGGCTCAGGAAGCCGGCCGAGAACATCCCATAGCTCTTTGTCATCTTGAGGTTTCATGTTGTCCATCGGATTCAACAGCCTGCATGTCTCGAAGTTGCGCTATAACGCGGTCGAAATTTATGTTCAAATTCCCGGCGCCTCAAGGAAACCTTCTAGCTGCCGAATCCGGGTTGGATGTCGCATTTTGCGCAAGGCCTTTGCTTCGATCTGGCGGATGCGCTCGCGAGTAACTTGGAACTGTCGACCCACTTCTTCCAACGTTCGACTGTAGCCGTCGACAAGGCCGAATCGTTGCTCGAGGACTTGCCGTTCTCGGTCGGTGAGCGTGTCCAGGACATCCTTGATCTTTTCCTTGAGCAAAACGATCGCAGTCATGTCACTCGGGTTTTCGGCGCCCCTGTCCTCGATGAAATCGCCAAAGTTGGTTTCCTCACTCTCGCCAACCGGTGACTGCAGCGAGATCGGTTGCTGCGCCATCTTTAGCACCGCCCGAACGCGATCCACTGGCAGCAAGACTTCCTCAGCTACTTCTTCGGGCGTGGGCTCCCGTCCGTACTCCTGCACCAGTTGTTTTTGCACGCGCAAGAGTTTGTTGATCGTCTCAATCATGTGCACGGGAATTCGGATCGTGCGCGCCTGGTCGGCGATCGACCGGGTAATCGCTTGGCGAATCCACCAAGTCGCATAGGTCGAAAACTTGTATCCCCGCCGATACTCAAACTTCTCGACTGCCTTCATCAGTCCCATGTTTCCCTCTTGGATCAGGTCGAGAAACGACAAACCGCGATTGGTGTATTTCTTCGCGATGGAAATGACGAGACGAAGGTTGGCCTCGACCATTTCGGTTTTGGCCTTGAATGCCTGCCGCAACCAGGTTTTCAGCGTCCGATATTCCTCGGAATAATCGGAAAGCGAAAACCACAGGCCTGTTTCCAAATCGCGGACCTTGGTCTGAAGCTGTAACCGCCGCTTCTTGCTGCGAGGATTTTTGGCAAGCTCCGTCTGGAGATATAGCGAGGTGTGATGCGCTTCGTCGGCGAGGTGCACGAATTCTTCGGTGACCCGCTGCTTCAGGTAAAAACGAGGGTAAATCTTTTGCAGGGTGGCCATCGTTCTTTGCAGTGGCTTGCGCTTTTGCGACACCCTCTTTGAAGGGTCGCGCACAACCTCCGAAAAGTGCCGGCTGATGGATGCGCTCAATTGCTCCACCTGCTTACACAAGTGTGGCAGGTTCTTCATGTATCTCTCGCGGCTCTCGATTTTTTTATCGAGGATCACACGATCAAACCGTTCCCGGCCTTCGATGAGTTTCCGCGAGAGATCCAGATGCCCGCGGGCAACAAAGCCGAATCGGCTAAGATGCTTTTGTACCATCCCTTCAGCCTCCTCAATTCGCTTCGAGATTAGGACCTCCTGGTCTCGAGTCAGCAGCGGAACCTGCCCCATCTGCCTCAAATACATCCGCACCGGGTCATCAAGAATATCAACTTTGGGTGCCGCTTTGCCGTCTTCTTCTTCTTCCTCCTCCTCGTCGACGTCTTTTTTGCCATCCCTGTACCGATCAACTTCGGAGGCCTCAATGATGTCGATTTCCAAGCGGCGCAGACGCGTGAGAATCAGATCGAGTTCATCGGCGTCGGTGACTCCCTCCGGTAATGCCTCGTTCAGATCGTCGAACGTGAGATAACCTTGTTCTTTCGCCAGTTTGATCAGCTCCCGAATCCGCGCTTGAACTTCCACCGACGAATACAAACCCGTTACTCCGAGCGCCGGCATCGACAGAGGTCCATTGTGGTTGCCTCGTTGTGATGAAGACTTGGTGCGCGCGCCCTTTCGACCAGTGAGTCGCGGCGACTTGTGATTTCGGTGCGCATTCAAACGCCTTTTCGGTGCGCTGCGGCGTCGGCTGCTTTTAAGCCGACGAGCCGACGACTGTCGGCTGTCTCCCCTTCGTTTCGAATGCCTGGCCAAGTTTTTTCGGTTAAGGATTTGGTCTAAGACCTTCGGCCTGCCACGCGGCAGTTGAAGCCACCTATGCGTCCCCTCCGCCGACGGGCCGGCAAAATTCGTGGAGCTGTTCCTGCAGGTCAAGAATTTGTTTTTGCAAATTTAGGACCTCACCAGCGCTCAACCCAGGAACTTTGATCCGGTTTTTTGCCGTTTCCAAACGACGACGCACAACACTTTGGCAGGTCCCCTGCCACCACTTCTCCACCACTGTTTCGGCGGCAGCGGGCATCTTTTGCATTAGCCATGAGGAAATGAGCCGTTCCTCCTGAGGGGAAAGGGTTGCCATGAACGCATTGAGCGACGCAGTTTCATCTGGTTCCAGTTCGCTTTCGAGAATCCGGATCAGAATGTCAGTATCCGGTACTTGCTCGATAATCTCGCGCCACTTTTGCGCCTGAAGGAAATTGCGGGCGTCTACATCGCGCAACGCCAGCAGGCAAAGCATCACGATATCATGCGGCGGACTCGCTGCGGCACGAATTTCAGTTGTGCTCGAGCTCACGGAACCACCTGGTACGCGAGCGTGTTTTGCCAGAAGCGATTCGAAATCCGCCGGCGCAACACCGAGGCGCGCCGATGCTTTGTTGACCACCGCTCCCCGCAGGACGGGATCGTGCACTCGCGACGCCATCGCCGCCAAATTGCGCGCGGCTTGGATCTTTGCGCCCATGGAAGTCAAGTCGGTGCTCGCGATCTCTCGCTCGATCCAGTAATCAAAAAAATCTCGCGCGTTCGTTACGCGTTCGTCGAATTGCTCCTTCCCGTCGCGGCGAACAAGCGAATCCGGGTCCTCACCCGGTGGCAACTCCACAACGCGGACGATAAAATCGTTTTCAAGCAGTGCATCGAGCGAGCGCTCGGCCGCTTTGGCGCCGGCGACGTCCGAATCGAAGCACAGAACCACTTCGTCAGCAAAACGCTTTAGGATGCGCGCCTGTTTTTCTGTGAACGCGGTCCCCTGTGGTGCGACGACATTCGTGATCCCCGCTTCGAACAAGCTGATCAAATCGAGCTGACCTTCGCACACGATCGCACAGTTCGCCTCAATCAGTGCGCGCTTGGATTTGTGCAATCCAAAGAGAACGTTGCCTTTTCGAAAAAGCGGTGTCTCGGGTGAATTCAGGTATTTCGCCGCACCTTCTTCTTCCTTCAGTAACCGACCGCTGAACGCGATCACTTCGCCAAGGTCGTTACAGATGGGAAACATAAGCCGGCGGCGAAAACGATCGTACGAAGTTCGAGGATTGAGGTTTGATGATTGATCGTCGTCCTTCGTTTTGATAAGGCCGCTTCCAACGAGTTCGCGCGCGTCATAGCCTTGGCCGCGCGCCCAACTGCCGAACCCGTCCCATTCATCCGGCGCATAACCAAGCTGCCAGCGCTTGGCGATTTCGCCAGAGATTCCGCGTTGTTTCAGATATTTCCGCGCGGGTTCCCCAATTTCTCTTTTGGTCAGATTTTCGTGGAACCATTCCGCAGCTTCGGCATGTAACTTTAGTAATTTGCGGCGCGTCTCGTATTGTCGATCTTCGTCTGCCGCGCCACGTTTTTCGACTATGGTGATTCCGGCACGCGCGGCGAGTTTGCGCACGGCCGCTGGAAAATCAACATGTTCGTAATCCATCACGAATCTGAAAACGCTGCCGCCAGCGCCACAGCCAAAGCAATGAAATGTCTGCCGGCTCGGGCTCACCATGAACGACGGTGTTTTCTCCTGATGAAACGGGCAGAGAGCCTTGAAATTCGCTCCCGCACGCTTCAGCGGGAAATACGAACCGATGACTTCGACGATATCGTTCCCAGCGGCGATTTGTTCGATTGTTTCCGAAGGGATCGTGCCCATGTGCGTCTGGTTATTTTTGCCTCGTTTGGCTTCTGAACCGGTGGCAAACTTTACCCAGTGCAGCCTTGTTTCAAAACAGTCACTCTTGGGCGTCTGTGTCAGACGCCCGAACGCGACGACTCGCTGTGGCTTCAAAGAAGCGTCCTCCAAACATTGCACGGCGTGAAAACGACCCTCTTGATTGCAGCGGTGATATGTTGCGTCTCGACGGCCACGGTGCACGCCAGCGAAACGATTCACAAAGGCGACGTCGTTGTTGTGCCGGTGCATGGTGAAGTTGCGCCGTCGCTGCTGGCGTTCTTGCGGCGAGCGGTGAAAACAGCCGAGAGCAACGACGCTTCCGCAATCGTTTTCGACATGAACACGTACGGCGGTCGCCTCGACACAGCGACCGAGATCGTCAACGCACTCAACCAAATCAAAATCCCCACCTACACGTTTATTAACACGAACGCAGGATCGGCTGGCGCGCTCATTGTCATTGCTACGCAACACATTTACATGGCACCGGTGAGCGCAATTGGCGCGGCTGCACCGATCCTTTCGACGGGCGAAGATCTGCCTGCCACGGCAAAGGAAAAAACGATTTCGTATTGGTCTGCACTCGTCCGAGGCTCGGCCATTAAGAACGGCCATAATCCCGACCTCGCCGAGGCATTCATGAACAAAGAGAAGGAAGTTAAAATCGGCGACCGCGTCGTGCATCCAAAAGGCGCCGTCCTTACCCTCAATGCGCAGGAAGCCATTTGAAAAGATCAACGACAAACCGTTGCTCGCGGAAGGAATTGTCGATTCGATTGCCGATCTCGCCGAGAAAGCCGGACTCAAGGGCAACATCGTCAAGATCGAGCCAACTGGCTTCGAGCAGCTCGCATTTTGGATCACTGCGCTTGCGCCGTTGCTGCTGCTTGGCGGAATCCTCGGAGCGTATTTGGAATTTAAGATTCCCGGCGTAACGTGGCCCGGCATTATCTCTGCGATTTGTTTCGCACTCTTTTTCCTCGGTCATTATCTCGCCGGGCTCGCCGGCTGGGAGGTCGTCGCGCTCTTCGTTCTAGGAATGGTTCTGGTACTGATCGAAATACTTTTCTTTGCGCATAGCACGATCGTTTTCGGAGTTCTCGGCGTGTTTCTCATCATCGCATCATTGCTGTGGACAATGATCGACCGGTACCCGCAGCAACCCTTTGTACCGACCGGCAAAATGCTTGCCATCCCATTGCTCAACATGTTCATCGCACTCGTCGGAGCGTTGATCGTAATTGCGCTCCTGGCGCGTTATCTACCGCGTACCAGTTTCTACCGGCGCTTTGCGTTGATCGATTCAAATCCTCCCGGACCATCTCTGGCCGGGGCGCCGCGACACTTCGCAACCGCACTGGCGCTCGCGCCCGGAGTGCAAGGCACAGCCGTCACCGTGTTGCGACCCAGCGGCAAAGCGCGTTTCGCCGAGCACGTTGTCGATGTCGTCACCGAGGGCGAATTCATAGCCCGGGAAACACTAGTGACTGTCACCCAAACCGATGGGATGCGCGTGGTGGTCAAAAGCGCGGCGCAGGTTTAGTCAATCTTGCTTATCCACCGGCAACGACGCGTATGAATTCGATGCGGTCGCCTTCAGTAAGTGGACGCTTTGGCCATTCGTGTCGATGCACGGCGAGGCCGTTGTGCTCCACCAAAATCGATTGCGGCGGCAATTGATAACACTCGATAAGCTCGGCGATCGTTTTCGCCTCGCGAGTGTCCACAGATTCACCGTTGACTGCGATCTTCATGCCCGGCAGAGAGCCTGATCCCAATCTTTCCAAACCGGTTCGAGTCCTCGGTGGCGAAGGACTGCAGCGATTTCGGCGGGGGAGCGTTCGTCGCTGATCTCGAATTGGCCGGTGGCGAGCTGGTCTTCGCCGTCATGGTATTCCGGCGCGAAGGTGCGGCCACGCACGGTGCGATGCAAATGTTCGCGGCCTTGTCGGGTGTAACCGCCGGGCTCGGTATGACTGCCCGCGCTCATCATCGTTACTCCGATCGAGGCGAGCGCATCGCGCAGCGGCGGGCGCTCGCGCGTGCTGAGCACGATCCCAGCCTGCGGAAACGTGATTCGCAAAGCGCACACTAATTGGACAAGCTCGCGGTCGCTCATCGTGAATAGCGGGCGAAATCCACCGGCTGCCGGACGCAAACGAGGCACGCTCACGGTGATTTGCGCTCGCCAACAGCGTTTGAACAAATGTTCCAAGTGTGCAGCGAGCGCGACGGCTTCATCCTGCCACCGCGTTAGGCCGATCAGCGCGCCGATTCCTAGTCGGCGAAAACCAGCCGCGTAGCCGCGTTCGACGCAGTCAAGTCGATAATTAAAATCGCGTTTCGGCCCGGCTGTGTGCATCTCAGCATACACACCGCGATTGTAGGTCTCTTGATAAACGACGAGGCCTTCGGCACCAGCCTCGACAATCGGCGCGTAATCCTCGGTATCCATCGGGCTGACCTCAATGGAAATCGATGAAAAATCGGGCGCGAGGGTGCGCACGCACTGGGCGAGATAACCGCCGCTCACAAACTTCGGATGCTCGCCCGCAACAAGAAGGATTTGGCGAAATCCCTGCCGCGCGAGATGCTGCGCTTCGGCCATAAGTTCATCGACGCTAAGTGTGACGCGCAGGATCGGATTATCCCGCGAGAAACCACAATACTGACAATTGTTGATGCATTCGTTGGAAAGATAGAGGGGTGCAAAGAGGCGCATGGTCCGCCCAAAGTTTTGCAATGTGAGCGCGCGGGAAGTTTGCGCCATGCCTTCGAGTTGCTGATCAGATTTCGTGGCAATCAGATGCTCAAAACGCTCGATCAGCTCCGATTTTCTCAGAGCATGGCCGTCCAATGTTTCGATAAACGACATCAGGATAGTTTCGTGTGCAGAACTAGCTTGGCAAATCTGCCGCGTACAAAAAAAGCGGCGTCCAGTATTCCAGACGCCGCTATAGCAAACGCTCCTGTGGACGGCTTAGAACGCGAAATTCACGCCTGTGCGGACCATACCAAAATTATTGTTTGGGCCGTCCACGAAATTCCAGCTGAAATCACTGACCCAGCCGATGTGCGGAGTTAACCGGATTTCCATGCCACCGCCGACCTGGCCGATTGCTCGCGTCTCGGCAGCGGTATGACCTGTTGTCGCGACCACATCGAAACCTTCGCCCGGCTCGACAAAGCGCTCGTTGACTTGCTTCTGGCCTCCGCCAAAGATCCCTCCACCTCCGCCGAAAATGTACGGCGCAAAACGCGTGCAGGGAATCGGATAACGTAGGGTGAGAGTACCCATCACAGCGCCAATCACGTTGCTCTCGTGCTGAATGCTGCGCGCGAAGACTCCGTCGCTAAAATCGACAAAGATATCTTGGCGTGCCTGCCGAGCATCCACTGCCCAGCCCTCAATGCCCACGCCAACGTAGCGCATGAAAAAATATTTGAGATCGATGCCACCCCCCCAGGCGTGATCAGCCTCGATGTAGCGATCATCTATCCAATTATTTCCCGTGAAAGCGTATGTGCCCCAAAGCGAGATGTTGAATTCCCTGTCCGCGTACCACTCGGGGCAGGGCGGTGGAGCAACCTGCTTTATTTCCTTGCCTGAATAGCCAACCCCTGCAAAAGCGGCCGAAGCGACCAAAGCGAGCCCTAACAGGCACGACAGCAGCTTTTTCATTTATTTCTCCTTTTGGTTAAGTCCCTCCAAACACCGCACGCCGAGTCGGTAAACGGCCTTCCGAGCGACGCGTTTGGATGCTGTGATTCTGAGCCGACTCGCCCGACATTGCAAGCTTTTTTGGGCAAGCCGATCGGCCTCAGGGCTTCAGTTCTACCCCGGTATTGGCGTCCGTAATGACAAACTTCTCGTGATGAAATGTGGGGTCGCCCCGAAACATCAACCGACCGGCGTAACGCCGCTCGAGTTCCACAAGCAGTTCCTCGTCTTCCTCTTTTAATCGCTTCAAAACGTCAGGGTTCAGGATCACCCGAATGTCGTGGATGGAATCCTGGTACGTGCGCATAACGGTGTTGAGCGTCCTGTGTAATTCCACGCTCGTGCTCATCGTCGTCTTCACCACGCCACGCCCGCCACAATACGGACAATTTTCATAAATCGTGTCGCTCAAGCTCTCCTGCGCCCTCTGCCGCGTCATCTCCATCAGGCCGAGTTGTGAAATGGGAAGCACATGCGTTCTGGCCTTGTCGCGCTTGAGCCGTTCCTTCATCAAGTTGTAAACCGCCTGCTGATCTCTGCGGCTCTTCATGTCAATGAAGTCAGCAATGATCAATCCGCCGATGTTGCGCAATCGAAGCTGGCGCGCGATCTCGTCCGCCGCTTCGAGATTGGTTTGTGAGATTGTTTTCTCGACGTCGCGCCCACCTTTGTTGCGTCCGGTGTTCACATCGATGGCAACCAGCGCTTCAGTCTCGTCGATTACAATATAGCCGCCACACTTGAGCCAAACTTGCCTATGAAATGCGTCATCAATCTGTTTCTGCACACCGTAAGTCTCAAAAATCGGCGTGGCACCATCGTAGTGTCGAACGCGGTTTCTCGCGCGGCGGGAGATTTGACCGACCATGTCGCTCATTCGATCCATTGCCCCGCGATCGTCGCAGACGATTTCATTGATTTCTTCGGTAAGAAAATCGCGCACCGTGCGCTCCACCAGATCGGGTTCTTCAAACAGCCGGCATGGGGCCGGATTGTCCCGGATGGCTTGATCGACTTTGGCCCACTGGTCCAGCAGAACTCGCAAATCGCGAACAAAGTACCTGGCGCGCTGACCCTCGCCCACTGTGCGGATGATCACGCCAACCCCTTCGGGAATATCCAGCTGGCGTAAGACCTTTCGCAGTCGCTCGCGTTCTTTCGGCTCTTCAATTTTTCGCGAGATACCACTGCGATCGCTGAATGGCATCAGGACCACATATCGCCCAGCGAAACTAAGATTCGTGGTGACGCGCGGGCCCTTAGTGCCGATTGGGCCCTTGGTGACCTGCACGATTACATCCGAGCCGACTGGGTAAATGCTCGGTATGTCTTTTACCGTGATCCGCTTTCGAGGGCGCTTGTTCGACCGTCTGTCAATTTCTTCGATTCCGCTATCGAGCGCGGCGGGAATGGCGTCCCAGAAATGGAGGAACGCATTTTTTTCGAAGCCGATGTCAACAAACATCGCCTTCAATCCCATTTCGATGTTTTTGACCTTACCCTTGTAAACGCTGCCTACGATGTTTCGTGAGCTCTTACGCTCAACGCTATACTCCTCGAGCCGACCGCCTTCGAGCAAAGCCACGCGGGTCTCGAGTTTCTCCACACTCAGAACGAGCTTGTTGCCGGTCTTGCGTGAAGGAAGACCCAAAATCTTTCTTACCTTGTCTATCATAAAAATGGAGCGGTTGGCCGGTCATCAGCAAAACTACCGATGCGAATTCTAGTGGCGATTCTGACCGAAGGTTCATCTTGTTGTTCCGCGCTTGCGGCCAGGCGGAGGAGGAGGTGGTGGAGGGGGTGCTGGTTGGCGCTTTACCCCAAAGAGCCGCTGAAAAAAGTTGCGCTGAGGCTGAGGCGCTGCAACTGGGACAGCGCGGGCCGAGGGAGCCGCAGCACGCCGCGCCACTTTCCCCCGTGAATCCGCTTCGGGTTCAACGTCGGGATCCCCGCCCGCGCCCGCCATTTGCACATCTGAGCCTTGCGAGCCGTTGGCATTCTCGTCGTCCCCGCTTCCACTATCGATTCCCGAATCGCGGAAGCTCACTTCCTTGATCATCTGAAATGGATTGGCCTTTCGCGCGGGCGGAAGCCATGCGACCTGCGCTTCGAACTTCCCCTCGTCCATCGCTAGCGAGCGTTCCATGATTCGCGCGGCGATTGGGCATGCAACACTGCCGCCGTGCTCCCCGCCCTGCACCATCACTGCGACCGTATATTTGGGAATGTCGAAGGGGGCCCAGCAAACAAACCAGGAAATTGTATCCTGTTTGCCCTTGTATTTCGCCTGAGCGGTCCCGGTTTTGCCTGCGACCTGCACCCCACTCAAGCGTGCCCGGCCACCTGTTCCACCATCTGCATTCACCACGTTCCAAAAACCGCGTCGTTCCAATTCGATATCGGCCGGTGAAATCTCAGTGCGAAAATCGGCATGCACTTTGGGCTGGTCAGGGACGGCGATCTTTCCCTCTTCGTCCAACACCGGTGTGCCGTCCTGATTGAGCACCTTTTTCACCAGGCGCGGGTAATAAGAAATACCGCGATTAGCGAGGGCTGCGTAGGCCATGGCCATTTGCAGAGGCGTGGCTAGATCGTAACCCTGCCCGATAGAAACGTTGGCCGTGTAGGCTTGTGACCATCGCTCCTGAGGATAAGAAATCCGCATCCAGTCCGGTCCCGGCAACACACCAGGTTGTTCACCTGTTAAATTCAGCCCGGACGGTTTTCCTAAACCAAGCAAATCGCCCACGCGGTCGATCGAATCGATGCCTGCGGCGTTGCCGTACTGATAAAAGAAGGCATTACACGATACTTTGATCGCATCTGCGAGCGCGAGTGTGCCGTGCGTGTAATGCTTTTCGGCGGCCCAGCATTGGAAATAATGATCGCCGTACTGAACACCGCCGCTGCATGTAAACTTCTGCTTCGCCAAGCCACGACGCAGTCCAGCGAGCGAGGTGATTAACTTAAACGTTGATCCGGGCGGGAACCCGCTCACGGCGCGATTGACGAGCGGGTTGGCTTCATCCTTCTGAAGCTCCGTCCAATCTTTTGCCTTGATGCTGGGGACAAATGTATTTGGGTCGAACGACGGCACCGAAGCCATTGCAAGGATTTCGCCGTTGTTTGGATCGACGACCACTGCGGCGCCGCGCCCGACGGATCGCAATGCTTCCTCTGTGATGGCTTGGATACGGGCGTCGATGGTTAAGAAAACATTCGCGCCCTGTTGCGGCGGATCTTCGCGCAAAATCCCGTCGATGGTGCCCTTCGCATTGCGCCGCAAATACCGGATGCCGGGTTTCCCGCGCAAATATTCGTCCGCCGCTTTCTCAATGTTCGATTTTCCTTCGACGTCCGCTTGGTAGAACGTGAACTTCTTCGCTTCCTCCTTATCGATGTCGTCCGGTGCCCCGACATAACCAAGAATATGAGATCCGAGCGCGCCGTAGACGTACGAGCGCACCGGCTTAATGGCGAGGTCAACACCCGGGAGGCCGACATCGTGCTCGGCGAACTTCGCCATGGTAGGGAAATCGATATCCTTAATGTAAGAAAATGGAACCTCGGTATCGTTTCGAAAATGTTTCTGCAACTTGCCGGCGTTGTAATCGCGCGCCAGATCAAGCTGGTTAAGCCGCGGAACGATCCCATTATTCACGATCTTGATGATATCCGGCTCCTTCATGTCTTTCGGCATTCCGCTGATGATCGCCCGATATTCACTCGTGGGCGGTGAACCGAAACGTTCGCGGTAGCCTTTGACCATTTCCGGCAGATAGAAATCTACCTCATAGCTGGCGCGATTTTGTACCAGGGTCATGCCGTTACGGTCTTTGATTTCACCGCGCACAGACGGAATACGCACAGTCGCTTGAGAGCTGCCACGAATCTGCGACGTCCATTCCTGACCGTGCGCCACTTGTATCCACCAAAGTCGAACACCGAGTGAACCGACACCCAACAGCATGAAGAGCCCCAGAAATTGAATCCGCAGAAGGGAATTCAGGCGTCGCTTACTCATTCGAGTTGTCCCCTTTCAGGACCGTATGAATAGGCGGTGATCTGCCCGAGCCATTGTAATCCCCAGAACAAGATGGGCGCGATCGCCATCGCGATAAGACCGGGTCCGCCGATCTGCCACCAGATTTCACGAGTAAACACAAGCGAGCCGCGGCGAAACGTAATCATGAGGTATTGCGCCAGAACTATTAGCGAGGTGAAAACGCCGCTCAGGATACAATGCACTTCCCAACGTCCGCGGGCAAAGAGCGGTCGCAGTCCGTGCATTATTCCCGCCAGCACACCGTAGAGAAGTATCGATGATCCCGCTGAGATTTCAACCCTGCCCCCGATCACTTGAACAGTAAGCGCATCCAGTAGAACCCCGGCGAAGAACGCCAAGGCCAGCATGAGGGGAAAAGGCAGCGCCATAGCGCCGTAGAAAACGATCACTGGCACGATGTAGACGTGCGCGTCGTAGAGCCACGGCAGCGCCGGGATCAAAAGTTCGGCGATCTGCGCCACCAGTACGAGGGCCAAAAGAAGAACGAAAAAAATCATCTTCGACCCGTTACCACAAAAACGTCCTCCAGATGAGAAAGATCGACAGCAGGTGTTAGCTGCGCCTGACCGTCCAGTTCGCGCACACGGAAACTCTTCACAGCTCCAATGAGCAACCCCGACGGAAAGACACCGCCAACTCCTGAGGTATAAACTTTCTGGCCGGGCTTCAAATCAGCCTGTTTTGACAGAAAGTTCAGATCCAAAAATGGCGTGAGTCCACCCGTCACGCGCTCGCCGGAAACGATTCCCTGTTCGCGGCTGCCTTCTACTGACGATGCGATTCGGCAGCTTTCATCAGAAATCAGCAAAACAACCGAAATCGTTTCGCTTACAGTCGTCGTTTTCCCCACCAAACCGACGTCAGTTACCACCGGCATGTCCGTTTCGATGGCGTCTCTCTTGCCGCGGTTTATGGTGAGCGTTCGCCACCAACTGGACGAATCGCGCGCGATCACTTCAGCTGCGAGCAATTTAAACACCGAACGCTCGCGATAACTGAGGGCGTGACGCAGACGATTCACTTCGTGCTCAACATCGCGCAAGCCCTGGTTAGTCGCGCGCAGCTCTCGATTTTCGACCTGTAAGGCGGCGGTCTCGCGCTCCAATTCGTCGAGCGACTTTAACCCTGACCGGACGGAGGTAATCTGCTTTTTGATTCCAGACCCACCGGTCAAAAACGGCGCCAGCAGCCGATAAACACTAGCCTTGAACTTCTGCGTCGTTTCGGGACCGAAGCTGAGGAAATAGCCCAGAATGGCGCCGAAAATCAGCAGCGCGATGATGTTTGTGCGGCTCATTGGAATTGCTAATTGCCGACTGCCGACTGCCGATTGGCCACTCGACAACTCACCGGCAGACGGCTAATGAGCTTTCCGGTTTCCGCTTTCCGGTTTCCGCCATTATTAGCGCCACTGGCGATCGGCTGAGGCCACCTGACGCAAAAATTTAAGTTCATTGAGGCATTTCCCTGTCCCCTCCGCCACTGCGCTGAGCGGGTCTTCCGCTACATGGACAGGCAACCCGGTTTCCTCGCTCAATAGCTTGTCAAAACCGCGCAGTAGCGCGCCGCCGCCTGCCAGCACGAGCCCGCGATCAACCAAGTCCGCCGAAAGCTCGGGCGGACAACGCTCAAGAGTGATGCGCACCGAATCGACAATCGTCGAGATCGGTTCGAGCAAAGCTTCGCGCACCTCCTGAGAAGTGATCATCAGTGTTTTGGGAAGACCAGCCACCAGATCGCGCCCTTTAACTTCGACACTGGTCTCCTTTTCACTCGGATACGCCGAGCCGATTTTGATTTTGATTTCCTCAGCGGTGCGTTCGCCAACCATCAAA
>JBBQRI010000024.1:0-19035 GCA_038214915.1 Chthoniobacterales bacterium | reverse complement strand
CAGTCTTGAGATCGATCGTCGTGATCTTTGGACCGCCGCCGACCATTTCCAGTTTCACTGTCGCGGTCGTGCTGATTCGCTTCGCCGGATGACCTGCCTTTTCCAGATTTGCCGAAAGGGCCATCGAGAAGCAGCCGGCCTCGGCCGCGCCGATGAGTTCTTCCGGATTCGTCCCATTTGCTTCTTCGAAACGTGATGAAAATGAGTAAGAACCTTCGAAAGCGCCGCTCCCGAGTTTCATCATTCCCTTGCCTTCTTTCAGTGTGCCTTCCCAAACAGCCGATCCAGTTCGTGTTGCCATTGTTTTAGCTCCTTTAATTATCTTTGGCTAAACGCTTCGCGCCGAATCAGCGCAAACGCAACTCATGTCGGCTCAGGTGCAGCAAAGTCGGTGAGAGGTGAGGATCGATTCCGCTTTGCTTGTGCGTCCGCTAAAACGCGCTGCTTGCGCGCAAGCCAGATGCTCAATGCACACCAAGCGGCCGTGATCGGAAGCGCAATCCAGCTAATCGCATTCAGGCTAAGGCCAAGGCCTTGCAAACCGTAGTAGGACCAAGCCCCTAACTGATCGCCAGTGCGATAGCCGAGCGTGTCGGTAACGCTCTTCACTTTGTATTTGTCCTCGCGCCTTAACACGGTGAAGAGAATTTCCCGCGATGGCCGCATCAAAGCATAGGCAGCGGCGCGGCGTGCCACTTGAAAGATTGCTAACATTGCCAGACTGGCCGCGACGCCCATCGCAGCGAAGCCAACCATGCTTACGAACGGGAGCGAAACGAGTGTAAACGCAACTCCAAACCACTTGAGTAAGCGACCGGTAAGGAAAATCTGGATGAGAACGGTGATGCTGTTCACCCAAATTTCAAGATTTCCGAAGAATACTGTGCGGTCTGCACCGGTTTTCAGCACCGCACCCGCGAGATCGCTCTGCTGAAAATAAGCCCAAGTCGAAGTTGTTGTGTAAAGCATGATGCTCGCGGCGAGTCCCATGAGGTAAGACGATCGGCAAATGTGCGTGATTCCCGACCAGACCGATCCGCCGATCGGTTTTTCGAGCATCGCGGCAGGTTCCTTTTGTTCAGCGGCGCCGTGGGGAAAAAAGCGAACAAGAAATCCGGCGATGGTGAACATCGCCGCTGCGATGACAAGAAGATTCGCCGGACCAATCTCACGCACGTAATGCTTGGTGATGTAGGCACCAAGGATCGCGCCGAGAGTGCCGCCGACGGCGATAAAACCGTAAAGGCGTTTACCTTGCTCGACCGTGAACAGATCCGTCATGAATGCCCAAAAAACGGCAGTGTTAAAGAGATTGAACACGCTGACCCAAACAAAGAATCCCCGGTTAATCCACACTTGTTCTGCCGCGGGACGGCTTCGCATCGCAATGAAAAAGAACACGAACACAACAATGAAAAATCCGTAAGCAAGAGGAATGAATGTTCGCCGCGACATCCGCGCCACAGTCGCCGCGAAGGCCGCATTCGCGACCACCATCGCGGTGAGCGTCGCAGTGAACATCCAGGGCAGCGCTTCCAGGCTGCTCGCGCCAATGCTGTCCCGAATTGGTTTGGTGATGTAATAGCCGGTCAGGATGAGGAAATGGAAAAAGAACGCGAGCCAGAGCGCGCGAATTTCGTCCGGCCTTACCTCAACAATCCTGGCGTAGAGTTTTTTCACGCGCGCTTGCGCCACTCAGCCAAGACCTCCGCTTCACGCTCTGGCGAGAGGCCTGCTTTCGGATGTGATTGTCGCTCCTGCGGAAGCGACTTAAACCACGCGAGCGTGTCGCCTGCCGTCACGTCGAGCGGTCTAAACGTCAGGCCCTTGCTCAGCGCGCGACTAATGTTTGTTCGCGCAACCGAATCATCTTTCCCAGTCCAAACCGGCATGTCGGACCAGGGCTGCACTTTCTGCTCAGTCAAAAAGTCCTCGCTTACCCAAGTAAACTTCGCGTTCGACTTCAGGGCGTCCTTAATTCCATCCAGCATCCCGCCGATGCCGAGGGGTTTGGCAGGTCCGGTCGCGTTGTAAATTCCTGTCTCACGGTTCTCGGCCATGCGAATGGTCCATTCAGCAAGATCACGCGCATCGATGAACTGGACGGGATCGTTTTGCTTTCCAGGCGCCAGCACGTCTCCGGCACGATCAATGCGCACAGGCCAATACGTAAAGCGGTCGCTGTCGTCGCGAGGGCCGACGATAAGTCCTGGGCGAATGATCAAAGTTTTTCCGGGAAACCATTTCTCAGCTTCGCGTTCTGAGAGCGCCTTTAGCGGCCCGTACGTTTTGAACCCGGATGCGCGCACCGCTTCAATCGTCTCCTTGTACGGATCTGCACCTTCGTATTTTTCTGTCGGCGCGTTTTCGTCAGGTCCCTGCTTTGACTCGCCGTAAACGGAAATGGTCGAAATGAAAATGTAGCGATCAACATTTCCTTTGAGCACTTGCGCCGCGTCGCGCACCCACGCGGGCAGCGTCGTCGGGTTGTCGATCACCACGTCCCACTGCCGGTTTTTCAGCGCGTCGAGATTACCGTTGCGGTCGCCGACAAGCTGCTCGACTTCAGCAGGCAATTCGCCGGGGTGCGTCTTGTTGCGGTTAAATGTGGTCACTTTATGTCCGCGACTGAGCGCATATTTCACCTGATACGGGCCAGTGAATCCGGTACCGCCGAGTATGAGTATGCGCATCGGTGTCGGTGTCTCCTCTGCAAATAAAGATGTTGCAGTTACTCGCGATGCAAGCGCACTCGCTGTGGATATTTTTATGAAACGACGGCGATCCATTATATCGGCAACCTTCTTGTCATTCCGGGCGAAGTCGAGGAATCTCTTGCTGTTATCCCCTTGAAATTCGAGATGTCTCGACTCCGCTCGACATGACAGATGGAGAGGTGAACCGAATGACGCGACGGGAAGCTGCGAAAATAATTGGCACTGCTACGGCGGGTCTAATGTTGCCCACTGATGCATCGCGGGGACAAGCCAAAGGCCAATCATCAGCGATGCTGACACGCACCATTCCTTCCGCTGGCGAAAAGCTGCCCGTGATCGGTCTGGGAACATGGAGGGCGTTCGATGTCGATCTTAGCGCGGACATCCAGAGGCAGTTGGAAGACGTTCTGTCGCTGTTTGTGAAGCTCGGCGGCCGTGTGATTGATTCCTCGCCGATGTACGGTCGCGCGGAGGAGGTGATCGGCCAGCTCACTTCTGCGCTTGGGATTCGCGAGAAGCTGTTTCTCGCGACCAAAGTTTGGACTCAGGGAAAGCAGAGCGGAATTCAGTCAATGGAACGTTCCATGTCGCTTTTGCACACGAATCGAATTGACCTGATGCAGGTGCATAACCTTGTCGACGTGAACACACAGCTCGCAACCCTGCAGGAATGGAAACAGCAGGGCCGCATTCGCTACACCGGAATCACGCATTACGAGTCCGGAGCTTTGGGCGAAATCGAAAAACTGATGCGGAGCCGGAAGTTCGATTTCCTGCAGATCAATTATTCGGTGATGGAATCTAAAGCCGAGGAACGCGTTCTGCCTTTGGCGCAGGAGCGCGGCGTCGCTGTGATCGCGAATCGGCCATTTGGATCCGGCGATCTCTTCGGCAAAGTGCGTTCGAAGCCGCTGCCGGATTGGGCTGCGGAATTTGATTGCCGCTCCTGGGCACAATTCTTTTTGAAGTGGATTATCGCAAATCCAGCAATCACGTGCGCGATTCCGGCGACAGATAAACCGCATCACCTCGAAGATAATATGCAGGGCGGAATTGGACGGTTACCCGGTCCAAAATTGCGCCGCCGGATGGCGGAATTGATCTCATCGTTGTAGCTCCACGGGCTTCGTACATTCGGCGCAAGTCAAATGAAACATTTTCCCTTTGTTAGAAAAAATCTGTTGCGAGGATAGCCGATAGGCTGGATAGAACACGAGCTTCATGCCAAAACTTCTCACCCTCACATTTGTTATTCTGGGATCCGCGGCAATTTGCCCGCGTCCCGCAATGGCGCTGCGATTCTCGGCGCCGATTCCAAAGTTTAATTACACTGACGCCGCCGGCAAAAAACAATCGGTCGACGTTGTGGATAAGTATTACCCGAAGAAGATCGTCCAACCGTTTGCCAAGGCAGACGCGCAGATCGATCCGAAATTGCGCCGGGCCGCTACCATCGCCGAGGAACGCGCACGTGCGCACTCGCTCTCCAAGTGCTGGCGTTTCGTAAAGGAAGCGCTGGTTGCTGCGGGCGTAGTGAAATCGCGGCCGCAAACACCACTTGCGAAACAAGCCGGCCAGGAGCTGGTGAACAATTACGGATTCAAAAAACTACCGGTCTCGAATCCGTACGAGGCGCCTGTGGGATCTGTGTTGGTCTACGGCGCCAAGCGCGCGGCAGGTCATGTGGAGATCCGGACCGAGACTGGTTTCGTCAGCGATTTTCGCTCGAAGACGCCATCGCGCCGTCCACTGATTGGCGTTTTCGCGAAGAGTTAACTCGCTGTTGTTCGCGCGATCGCGCCGACACGAGCGGAGTCCATTTTCGCTGGTCAAGTCGCCGATAGCGCGAGAATCTTTGCGGATGGCTCAGCCGATCCGCATCGCCATGTGGTCTGGTCCGCGAAATATCTCGACGGCGATGATGCGGGCGTGGGGCAATCGGAACGATACGGTTGTCGTTGACGAGCCGTTTTACGCTTTTTATTTGCGGGCGACTGGAATCCAGCATCCCGATGCGGATGAAGTAATCGCAACCGGCGAAACGGATTGGCGAAAAGTCGTTGCGCATCTCGCCGAGCCTATCCATAACGGCAAGCGGATTTGTTTTCAGAAACAGATGACACACCATCTGTTGCCCGAAATAGATCGCGATTGGCTCAGGGCTGTGACTAATTGTTTTCTGATTCGCGAACCGGGCGAAGTGATTAATTCCTATATTAAAAAGCGAGAAGACCCTGCGCTCGAGGATCTCGGTTTCGTGCAGCAGGCAGAAATTTTTGGTTTCGTGCGAAGCCACACGAATGCCGTTCCGCCCGTTGTCGATGCCAAGGACGTGCTGCAAAATCCAGAGGGGACGCTACGACTGCTCTGCAAGGCGGTGGGCGTCGAGTTTAGCAAGTCGATGCTTTCCTGGCCGCCGGGCTTGCGTGACACCGATGGCATCTGGGCCAGACACTGGTATGGCGAAGTGGCAAAAACGAACTCATTTCAAACGTATCGTCCAACAGCGAGCGAAGTTCCGGCGCGATTACGTGAGATCCACCAGCAGTCCCGTGAATGCTACGAGCGGCTTTATGAATACCGGCTGCATTGAAGATCTCGCACAAAGAACACAACGGGCACAATGTGATCGAAATGAAAGTTTTTCTTTATGTCGGTAGTGGACCTTGTGTGAGGTAACTCAGATGCTTCAGAAATTCGACGAACAAAACCGCGATCTGATCGTAAATATTAACGGAGAGTTGCTTCATCGCGACAAAGCTGGAATCAGTCCGTTCGATTCTGCGGTGCAAGGCGGTGACGCGGTGTGGGAAGGATTGCGACTTTACAACGGCCGGATTTTCAAACTATGCGAACACCTCGATCGCCTCGAGCGTTCAGCCCGTGCGCTCTCTTTCGCCGAAATTCCGCCGCGCGAAAAAATCATCGACGAAATCAAACGCACTCTCGCTGCAAACAAAATGCGGGATGGCGCGCATATTCGGCTCACGCTGACACGCGGAGTTAAGATCACCTCGGGCATGGACCCGCGACTCAACCAAAGCGGGCCGACATTGATCGTGCTCGCCGAACACAAGCCGCCAGTCTATGCGAAAACGGGACTGAGTTTGATCACGAGCAAGATCCGCCGGCCGCCGCCGGATGTGCTGGATGCCCGTATTCATCATGCAAACTTGCTAAACTCGATCCTGGCAAAAATCGAAGCGAACAATGCCGGCGCAGACGACGCACTCATGCTCGACACGCGCGGGTTCGTCGCTGAAACGAACGCGACACACGTGTTCATTGTGCGTAACTCCGAATCGCGAACAAGCGGCGACTTGGCAACCGGCCACGTTGTAGCGTGCCCCGAGGGGATAACTCGTGCGACCGTGATCGAAATTTGTGTTGCCGAAAAGATTCGTTGCGTCAAGACTGATCTGTCACTCGTCGATGTCTATGGTGCGCATGAAATGTTTTGCACGGGGACAATGGGCGAACTAGCCGGCGTAATCAGAATCGACAATCGCCAGATCGGCGATGGAAACGTCGGGCCGATGACAAAACGCCTGAGCGATCTCTACCTCCAGAGGACCGCGACCGAAGGCGTGCAGGTCGTGGATGTTTAAGAGCTTAGTCGTTTTCTTTCACAACTGTTGGGTCGGCGTGATAAGCCCCAGCAGGATCGCAACAGGAATGGACGTGTAGCCGAGAAAAAGAAGCCACGCGAAGATTCGGCCGCCCAACGCGAGACGCGGCGTAAGTTTCTTGTCATTGAATCCGAGCGATTGAAAGAAGCTCGACGATCCGTGGCTGAGATGAAGCGCGAGCAAAAAGAGGCCAAGCACGTAAAACCCGGAGACGTAGTAATTTTGGAATCCGTACACCATCATTGAGTAAACGTCGTAATGTCCGAGGGGATCGGCCTTAAGCAGACCAAAACGGGGATCGGCGACGCGCACCGTGAAATGGGCGATGTGGTAAACGATAAACGCGAGCACGATCAACCCGCTCATCACCATGTGACGCGAAGCGAATGTTGCTTTGACATACTCACGGTCGACGTAGGGCTGCGGTCGCGCGCGACGATTTTCGATCGCCAGTTGAATCGTCACGTAAATGTGAACGACGACAGCGGCGAGTAGGAACAAACGGATTACCCAGAGCAAAGGGCCGAGGTCGCGCAGGTGTTGCGAGTAACCGTTTATCCAATCTGGACCCAGGAAAATCTGCAAATTGCCTAGGAGATGTCCAATGACGAAAAGGATCAAAATGATGCCGGTGGCCGCAACGATCATTTTCTTTCCAACGGACGAGAGATAGAAAGCAGCGAAGATATTCACGACGGATTTAGCGCACGGCGAGGCACGCCGCACGCCTCAGATTATGAATGCCACTCGGAGCGTCAAGGCCGCAGGCATTAGCACAGATTTCAGGGTTCTAATGCGGCTCCTCGCCGTGGTGGAATAAGTAATCTTTCACTTCGATTTACCCGAGCATATAATTGCCGGCTTCATGGCGAACAGCGAAGAGCCTCAGACGGTTTTCCAGGAAATGCCCGGTTTTCACGAGGAGCGCTCCATACTGTCGAGCGAGCCCGTTTCTACACGTGGCCACCGAGCTGGTTTCTGGTCGCAGTTTCTCGAACACGAATGGTCCGCGGCTGCGCTGTATCTGTTTTTAGATGTAGTGAGCTGGCTCGCTATTTATCGAGTTGCAGGCTGGTTTCGGTATGACGCATTTTATGCCACGCCATTTCAGTTTTTCGTCATCAATCTCATTCAGCTCGGTGTGATTGTAGCAGCGCTGTACTTTGTTGGCGGTTACGATAGGACAGTCGAGAAGCTAACCCTCGGTTATGCGACCGAGCACATTCTGGCAGTCACGGCAGCGGCTCTGGTCAGCGCAATGCTGATTTATTCCGCGGCGACGTTCGATCAGACGATGAAGCCGAGCCGTGGTGTGCTGCTTTTGAGCTTCGCGATTTTTCTCCCCCTGTCGCTGGCGTATCGCCGCTGGATTCGGCAATATGTAGTCGCGAACAGTGTTGGCCGCTCTTTTTTGGTCATCGGAGGCGGCGCTACGGCGGCGCGTTTTTACGAGGCTTACAAAAAGTCTTCAAACGGCCAGAAGTTGGAATTCGTGGATGTAAATGAAGAGCACGTCGGCCAGCCCATCGCCGGTGAGGGATCTCCAGTCGTGCAGGGAAATCTCGCGTCGAAGTTGGACAACCTGAGCAATCGGTACAGCGGCATCATCCTCGCTGAACGCGCAGGCTCTCTTAACACACAATTGTTGGAGCGCCTTGTGCACGCGCAGTTCCAGGAAACGCGCGTTTACACTTTGGAATCCTTCTATGAAACTCAATGGCGTTATCTGCCGCTGGGCATTGTCGATCCCTTTTGGCCGTTGCAGACCGGGTTTCAATTAGCGCGCACGTCCCCCTATCACTACCTCAAACGCCTTTTCGATGTCTTTGCCTCGACAACGGCCTTGGTTATTTGTTCCCCGCTCTTTGTTCTTGTTCCCTTGTTCATCTGGATGAACGACGGTGCTCCGGTCTTATTCAGACAGGAACGAGTCGGCCGCGACGGAAAACGTTTCATTCTTTTCAAATTCCGGACCATGCACTGTCGTGGAGATCATCCGGACGAAGATATTTACACGCGCGAAGGCGATCCCCGAGTGACGCGCGTGGGGCGGTGGCTGCGGAAACTTCGGCTCGATGAGTTGCCGCAGCTTTGGAACGCGCTAAAAGGCGACATCAGCCTGATTGGCCCGCGCGCCGAGTGGAGCAAGTGCGCCGAACGCTATGAGCAGAGCATCCCGTTCTATCACTTTCGGCACTTAGTGAAGCCAGGAATCACCGGATGGGCGCAGGTCAATTATCCCTACGGAGAAAGCGACGAGGACGCTGTCGCGAAGCTAAAATACGATCTCTACTACATCCGGCATTACTCACTGAAGCTGGATGCCATGATCGTGTTAAAAACGTTATACACGATGCTCTTTGGCAAGGGCCGCTGAGCAGAGAACGAGTGATGATGGGGTAGTGATCGGTTGACGAAATTTTCGCTTTCGAAATCTCCTACGTGATCTCAAGCATCTTCCGCAAGGCCTCTCGTTGGATTTTTTTTGCCGCCCTTGCCTATGCGCCCTGGGCGTACGGCGCCACAACATCGGTAAGTATCAATATAACTAACTGGGTGTTACTCGTTGCGCTCGTGCTTTGGGGTGCAGAGTTACTCACTGGTAGACGACGGCCTCGTTTACCGCGTTTTCTTATCATTCTGATTGGCGCCCTGATTTCCGTAGGAGGCTGGATGGCCCTGAACGCTAAGTCCATTTACGACTCCGAATTTTCTCTTTTCGTCCCCTTGCGGAATTTTGTGCCGTTCTTAGCCGGCTCAGTTGATTATGCGAACAGCGCCGCGTGGATGTTGCGAGGTGCGTTGCTGCTAGGAACGATATTGTTCGTCTGCGAACTGTCCCAGAGCAGCCGATGGTTGTTGCGGGTGTGGTATGTCATTAGCCTGATCGGCGGCTCGATAGCGTTTCTGGGTTTGCTCCAGAAAGCTACGGGAGCACAGATGATCTTTTGGCAACCGCCACCGCCGCCAGAATATGGGGTTACGACATTTTTCGCCACCTACTTTTACCATGGCAACGCCGGTGCGTTCCTGAACCTGGTGTGGCCGTTGAGCGCGGGCCTTGTTATCCGGGCGTTTACGAGCCGATCTCAGCCCGGCTTGCGCGCGCTATGGACAATCGTTTTTATTATAACAATTGCGGGAGTGGTGGCGAATACATCACGCATGGCCCAAGTGGTCGCGCTTGTATTGCTGGTCGTGACTGGCCTGCGTTTTGGTCCGGGATTGTTGCGAAGAATACCCGGTGCGCAGAAGAGCGTCGCCATCGCCGGCGCCCTTGCGCTTATTTTGGCGCTGATTGCATTGGCTCAAGCGACTCATCTGGAACAACCGCTTAACCGCTGGCAATCGGTGAGTGAACAAATTCCTTCCGATGCCCGTTGGCAGGCTTCACGCGTGGCGCTCGGCGCGCTGCCTGGCGCCGGATTGTTCGGGTTCGGCCCAGGAACGTTTCGCGTTGTGTTCCCAGGCTACAATGTCGGATCCGGCCACGCCGTTCCGGGAAGCTGGAGGTTTTTACACGAGGATTACCTGCAGACTCTCCTGGAATGGGGATGGCTGGGAAGCAGCCTCTGGGCATTGCTCTTCTTCGGCGGTATAGCAGCCGGAATTCTTAGTTACAACAGGTGTGCCACGCGCGACTGGATGCCACGAAGACGCGTGATGCAGCCTTTGGCTAGCTTAGCCCTCGCGGGAGTGGCGATGCATGCGCTGGTCGATTTTCCATTTCAAATCGAGTCGATTCAGCTGTATGTCGCGACGTATCTGGGTGTGTGCTGGGGAAGCAGCTTATGGTACGACAAGTCAGAGGTAAGACGTCACAGTCCAGAGGCCGCCGTCAGGACTGAGCACCGCTGAACTAGGCTCCGTTCCCTTCATGATCGGAGCCGGATCCACGACCGTAGTCCCGAGAATATGCGCCTTGCTCCTTACCATAACCATGTGACGAGTAGTGGTAATAGTAACCAACCCCGCCGCTCCGCCGCAAACGATTCAGTACCAGGCCGGCCGGGCGAATACCTGATTTTGCGAGCAAAGAAATTGCCCGGCGCACTGCCTGGCGCGGTGTTTTTGAGGCTCGAACCACAATGCACAACGTTTGAACGTGTGGCGTCATCAGAAGGGTGTCGCTAACTGCCAGAATCGGAGCACTGTCGATTACTACGCGATCGAAGAGCGTGCCGGCCTCAGCGATCAAACGCCCGAAGAACGGGCCGGCGAGAATTTCAGCCGGATTGGGCGAGCGCCGTCCGCCCGCCAGGACGGAAAGTTGACCTCCAGTCGCCGTGAGAATGTTGCCCGTCACAGCAATGTTCTCGTCGACAATCTGGATTTCACCGGCGGGAATCTGGCGCGCTGCTGACGCTATGTCGGCTTCACCCAGCAGGCAATCTATGACTCCAGGCTCGCTGTCCTCGTTAGAGTTATTTTGAACGTTCGGAAAACGAAAGATCTTGTGCATCGTTGGCCGGCGCAGATCGCCGTCAATGAGAAGAACCCGATAGCCTTGTTGAGCCAGCGCAAGCGAATAATTCGCACTGGTGAAACTCTTTCCCTCGTTAGGCACGGCGCTGGTGAAAAGCGAAATTTTCCGCTCTGCCTCCGGGCCCAAAAGCGCGAGTGCAGCTCGTAAATTGCGGAACGCTTCGGCCGCCGGACTTTCAGGAGTTTCGACCACCACCCGGTAGTTTGAACTGCCGAAAGCTCCTTTGCTTTTTCGTTTCAAACGGCTGACCGGCCCCTCATCGGTAGTCTCCGGAACAGCTGCGAAGACCGGCAATCCAACTGTGTTTTCCGCCTGGTCCACCGTTTTGATTGAACGATCCAACGCATCCGCACCGAAAACGAAAGCCAACCCCGCAACCAGACCACCCAGCAACCCCAGAAGGATTGTTCTGGTGGGACGCGGACTAACAGGTGATTGTGGAAGCGGCGAATGCTCGATCACACTGACCGCATTCGCCTTTACGTCTTTGCTTAAGCTCGTCTCTTTTATTTGGCGAATAACGCTTTCGTATAGCGCGCGATCGGTTTCGGCTTGCCGCGCCAATTCCTGCCAGCCAATGGCTGTGCGATTCAGGGCGACGGCGACACCTTGCTGATCCTGCAATGCTCTGTTCAGGCTGGCCTCTGTGCCTTTGCTCTGTTCGATCGCGTTGCGCAGTATCGCCGGTTGCGCCAGCACGGCTTCGCGAAGCTTAGCTTTCGCGTCGGCAAGCGAAGCCTTGGCTGAAATCATCTTGGGATGTTTATCCTTGTATCTAAGCGCGTAGGTAGTAATAGCAGCTTCGATCTGTGTAACAGTGCGCCGCGCCTCGATCACCATCGGAGCGGAAGAGATACTCGAAATTTGAAGCAGAGCATCGATGTTATCTCGGCTTAGTTGGATTTGCTCGAGCTCACCTTCAAGCCGAATCCGATCGGCCTTCGACCCGGTAAGTTTGTTGTTCAGATCTTGCAGCTTGTCTTCCACCAAGCCGCCGCGCGGTCCGCCGCTGCCTGCGCCCGATCCCTGTTGTGAGCCCGTGGCAGCCGTGCCGCCGCCAAGCTGTAAGGCGTCGGGATTCTTTGCTTTGTAATCAGCGACGGCCGCTTCACTCTTTTGAAGGTTTGTCTTTAGTCGTTCTTCTTCTTCAAGCAAATACCGCAACGCTTCCTCACTGAGCGAGGCGCGCCGCTCGATTGAATTGCGGATGTACTCCCGTCCGGCTGCTTCGGCGAGGCGCTGGGCCATCACCGGATCAGGATGAGTCACATACAAATCGATCAGGCGCGTTCCGCGACGGATCGCCGGTCTTACCATGCCGGCCATTGCACGGGCCAATCCTTCTTCAAGCGGCGTAAAAGTTGTGCCGCCACTTGCGCTCTGAGCCTTCGCTCCGGGCTGCGGGGTTTCGGTGCGTTGCGGCGGGCTGGACTTCTTATCGACCACGACAGTTTGGCCCAAAAGCGCGCGTCCACCGTCCGCCGCCAGACCTTCGGACCGCACCACTCTGGAGAGCAGAGTTTGGTTTGTCAGATTCTGTTCAATGGTCCGCAACGCCTCTTGGCTGGCCAGAAACATGGACCGCATGCGCGTCGTGGAATCGTCGGTCGGAAGAAAACTCGGCTCCTGAAATTCCACCTCCAGTACGCTGTGGCCCTGGTACAGCTTGGGCGTTCGCGCAAGATAACCAAGCGCAAGGAAAAAGCCGGCTAGGACGCAAATGGCCACGATCCAAATGCGTTCGACAAAAGAATGCCAGAACCGGCGGATGTCGAACCTCTGGAGCTCCTCGGTGTAGTGCCCGGTCAAATCAGCCACAACCGGTTTCTCCGAATTCGTCGAAACGGTTGTGCCGACAGAAGATTGCGAAGGATCAATCACGGCAGAATATCGGCTGCAATCATACACCAACAAGCGCGCCGGAAAAGGCACACGGCCCGAAAAGTTTTGTGATTAAAAAATACTTTCCCCGACGGTAATCGTATCACCCGGTTCCACGCGAAAACCACCGCCGTTCCCCTTGTTGAACTTCTTGGCGTTCACCTTGAAAATTTGGTCGCCGTTCGCACCCTGCCGTCGCACTGTTATTCGTTCCGGCGCAGCGATACGTGTATATCCGCCAGCTAACGCGATTGCTTCCAGCAGATCGATACCGCCCGGACTGCCCTCGGGCATCTCGTAATTGCCGGGCCGGCCCACCTGTCCCAAAATGGAGAAACGCCGCTTTGCGTAACTTTGAAGGATGACATTGACTCTTGGGTTGACCAAATAATCGCGGCTGTACAACTCGGTAAGCTTCGAAGCCGCCTGGGTCAGGGTGAGTCCCGCTAAATGGACCGAGCCCAGTAATGGCACGCTCAAGTTACCTTCGGGATTCAATCGGCCGTTCGTACGCAGATCGTCTTCTCCAAAAACCTCGACGCCCACATAATCGTTTGGCCCTAAAACGTAACCAGCTGGTGCACTCGCTCCACCTCCAGGTGGAAACGCCGACCTGGCGGCCTGCGACGTAGTTATCGGTCCGGTTGGTTGTGATCCGGTCGTTCCGGGAATGATTTGTCCCGGCAGAAGGCTTGGCACCAACGACAAAGCGAGCGCGATTGGCAACCACCGTCCCCGCATCCCGATTCGCAAATGACTCAAACCTTCTTTAGAACCTGACCGTCGCTCGAACGCCGACCTGATTATCATTGAAGCTGAAGAAATCCGCATTGCTGCTATCCGCGCGGTGCAGGTAGTACACCCCGGCGCTCAGCCACCTGGTAATCAGCACGTCAAGCGACGGCTCAATAAACCAGTAATCGTCATTCCGCGACGCATTAACATTATCGTCAGCGGCGAAGTAATCTGCGTTTTCATAGCCGACGGCCAAGCCGAGGTAAACCCGATGGAATAAACGCTGCTGCAATCGGCCGACGACATACGTGTTCGTGAAATCTTGACCGGGTTCGTACCCGGAATTGTAAATCCGGCGGCCAGCGGCCAGTGTGAATGTCGTGCCCTCAAATGGATAATAGCTGAGCCCCAGTTCAAACACGGGCGTGATATACGTGCTCCGGTCACCATCGAATTGGCGAAACTCAACGCCTCCTGACGCGTACAAGGCCATTTTGGCTGTCACCTCGTAATTGAGGCGGAGGTTCACCTGCTCGAACGCCTGGTTCGGAGTGGGATCATCCACCCAGTTATACCCAAACGTGCCCCCTACGCCGATGGACACCTTTGGCAGCCACCTATAATAAAGGTAAAGGCCGCCCGAAACGGTGTAGTCACTAATGTTATTTGGGTAGAAGTAGGTGTACGAATCAAACTCGCCCTGCAGGTACAGTTTACCAGTCAAGTCATATTCGGCCCTCGCCCGGGTATTGAAGATGTTCATGCGTGTGGGCGCACTCGCATCGAGGTTCGCCCACAGCCCTGTGGTGTCGGTGAAGCTATTGAGATTTGCAGACTGAAGGAGTATCACATCCTGGGAAAGACTTAGCCTCAACCGGCCGGTGCTGTATCCGCCTTCGAGGTGAATCATTTGGTTAAATGCGTCCTCGTCCGAGTGATTGACGTACAGAAGACCACTCGGCATGTAATCCAAGCGCAGATAGCTTCTGCTGCGCCCTTGTATGTCGCCGAAGCCAAGGGTCAGCTGCGGCTCGATCGCGAAATAATAATCCGAGACTTTGTTCGTGTGACTGAGAAAGATGTTGTCATCCCAAACACCGCGCACCGTGAACATTAATCCGTAATAAAACCGGCGCGGCTGGGATGAAGGCTCACCTACCGCAATGTTCTTGGTGCTGAACCCACCGTACGGCCCTCCCGAGTTTGGTGCCCCAATTACACTTTCCTGTGCTGTGGTGTAGTTTCCCGAAGAAGACCACGGATCGGGTGAAGATGGAAACGCCTCCTCGGAAGAAGGCAACGGTGCCGACGAAGAGGGTAACGGCTCGGCTGGTGTAGAAGGCAACTCTTCCGGTGCGGAAGGCAGTGACGCTGCTTCCGTCGACGGTGCTTGCTCACTCGAGGGAAGCGTGGGCTCCGACCAGGCAGGCAGAGCCACCTCTTCAACGGACTCCTGTGCTTGCGCAGCAAGAACGAGTGCGAAGAAGATTGGCGCTATGAGTGCCGACGTTCTGCCGGCAATCAGGCGGGCGATTTCGGCAGCGGTGGTTGCAGCCGAGCGGGCTGAAAAAGGCGCGGAGCGGTGATTGTACAGGGCATAACCGGGGCGCATGGCGGCGAGATTAGGGTGTCGCCAAAAAACCGTCAATCAAAAACTGTTGATAAAAATCATGAAATTTTGGAGCCGCTACTGCCCTCCCAGAGGACGCCGCCGGCGCATGTGAAGACAGCTGGGTTTAGCATGAGAGATTTGCGTTGCGGTTGTTCGCATAAGACGTTTTACATCGGTTCAGCAGGAATCTTTACCGACATGTCAGAGCGCGAAAAGACGCTTACAATCAACGAAATTTATCATTCCATCCAGGGCGAGAGCACTTGGGCTGGCTGGCCGTGCGTTTTTGTGCGCCTTACGTTCTGCAACCTGCGCTGCAACTACTGCGATACCGAGTACGCCTTTTACGAGGGGATTAAAAGAAGCTTGAGCGAAATTCTGGACGCGGTCGCGGCGTATCGGTGCCCCTTGGTCGAGGTTACAGGCGGTGAACCATTGTTGCAGAAGAACGTGCTACCGCTGATGTCAATGCTGTGTGACTTGGATTACATGGTGCTACTCGAGACCAGCGGTGCGCATGAAATATCGAACGTCGATCCGCGCGTGCACCGCATCATGGATCTAAAAACCCCGGGGAGCGGCGAAGTGGACAAAAATCTTTGGTCGAACATTGACCACCTCACCGCTCGGGATGAAGTCAAATTCGTTATGGGCTCGCGCGAAGATTACGAGTGGTCGCGCGATAAAGTGCAGCGCTACGATCTGCCCTCCCGTTGCCACGCCGTGCTCTTCTCGCCAATTTTCGGCAGGATCGATCCGCGCGAAATCGTGGAATGGATTCTCGCAGACAAACTGAGCGTCCGTTTTCAACTTCAGATGCACAAATTCATCTGGAGGCCGACGCAGCGCGGTGTTTGATTATGCGCGCGCGCTTAACGAAAGATTTCACATTTGAAGCGGCGCAGGCTTTGCCGAAAGCGCCGGAGGGCCACAAATGCCGGCGGGTGCACGGACACAGTTTCAAGGTGGAAGTTTCTGTCGAGGGCGATGTCGAGCCGACGGTCGGCTGGATATATGATCACGCGAACATCAGCGCTGCAATGAAACCGCTTCTGAAAGTCCTGGACCACGCGTATCTCAACGACATCGAAGGATTGGAGAATCCGACGATCGAAAACATGGCCGAATGGTTCTGGAAGAAATTAGAATCTCAATGCCCCGGCCTCTGCGAGATCGTGGTGCACGAGACCCCCACTGCGCGATGCATCTATCGCGGTCAATAAAGAGCAACCGCTGGAACGCCGTGGCTCCTCGCCCAACCTACAATTCAATCGCGTAGCGTTTCAGCTTGTTATAGAGGGTGGGCCGCTGAATCCCGAGTAGTTCGGCTGCTTTTTTCTTGTTCCCGCGGCATTCGGCAAGCGCCTGGAGAATTGCGTTCCGCTCCAAGTCGTCGAGAGTTTGCACGCCCTTTCGGGGCAATCCGCCAAGTTCGGCTTGCTGCAACGCTGGAGGCAACTGTATCTCTGCGGGCAACTCCTTTACCCCGATCACGCCATCCCGCGCCAGCACCACCGCGTATTCGATGGCGTTTTGCAGTTCGCGAACATTTCCCGGCCACGAATAATCGAGCAACTTCTGAAAAGCATCCGGTGAAACGTCCGGCTCCGGCTTGCCGAGTTGCTGAGAAAATTGCCTAACGAATTGGGAGATCAACGGCGGGATGTCCTCTCTTCGTTTCCGCAGCGGCGGCACTTCAATCTGGAAAGTGTTTAAACGGTAGTACAAGTCGGAGCGCAGCCGGTTCTCGGCAAGCGCCTCGGGAATGGATCTGTTAGTCGCAGCGATCGCGCGGAAATTCGCTTTCATTGTTTGTGTGCTGCCAAGCGGCCGATACTCGCGCTCTTGCAGCACGCGCAAGAACCGCGTCTGCAAATCAGCCGGCATATCGGATATTTCGTCGAGGAACAGCGTGCCGCCGTCTGCCGCAGCGATCATTCCCGGGAAATCGTGCATCGCTCCAGTGAACGCGCCTTTGACGTAACCGAAAAGTTCTCCCTCGATCATCGTTTGTGGAAAGGCAGCGCAATTGAGCTTCACCATCGGTTGTCCAGCACGCCGGCTGCGGGCGTGAATAGTATTGGCGATCACTTCCTTGCCCACGCCGCTTTCGCCTGCGATGAGAACGTTCGCATCCGAGGGCGCCATCGCCCCGATCAGTTCCTCAATTTCCTGCATCGGTTTACTCTTAAAAACTGGGGCAGGTCGCGCTTCCGCGATCTCCAACCGCTTCTCCAATTGCTCAGTCTTCTCCCTTAGTTTTTCAGCTTCCCGGAGCAGGAACTGTTTCTCCAATGCTTTCTCCACGAGGCTCAGAAGTTCTTCGGGCGCATATGGCTTGCTGATAAAATGGTACGCGCCGCGTTTGATCGACTCGATGGCGTTATGAAGCGAGTCGTGCGCCGTCAGAATGATCACCTGCGCTTTGGGCAACTCCGTCTTGATCCGATCGAGCATTTCCAACCCGTGGCCGTCCGGCAGTTGTAGATCCAGCAACACGAGCGACGGCGAATTTGCTTTCAGCAACTTCAGGCCCTGCGAGGCTGTGGCCGCGGCATCCACGTGATAACCATGGCGCTTGAGTAACGCTTCTACCGTCATCAACACTGGCCGCTCGTCGTCGATGATCAGGACGCGATGGTTCTCCGTTTTCATTACTTTGCGTTGCTGGTACTACGCACGTGCAGGGGGCTGCAGCTGCTTAAACTGCGAGAAGGCCATGAGGTTCAAGCATGTTCGGATTGCCCGCTCGACATCGGGAGTGCCATTGTCGAGACAAGCGTCGCGGCCTTGGGATCGTATTGAGCCTGCAACTCTCCGCCGTGCGCTTCTATGATAGCGCGGATGCGGTTCAGGCCAAGACCATAATGTCTCTGTCTGATGTTGCGGAGCGGTTCCCGTCCCCAATTTTGCGTTTCCGAAGAGAAAGCCGCTTTTGGTTCATGGAGCGCGAACACGAACCACCCTTCGCTGATTCTGGCCCGTGCAACCAGTGCGCCCTTGCCGCGATCGTGCCGGAAAGCGTTGGCAAAAAGCTCCACAAACACTTCCTGGAACAGCTGCGGATCAATATTCAGTATCCCGTCCTGAAGTTGCACGTCCCATGTGATCTCGTGGTTTTCTTTTGAAAAATTGCGCTCGATCTGCGTGCGCATGTCGGTCAAAAATTCACCGGCCGGATAAGTAACCGCATTCGGTGCAACCTCCCCGACTGCTCTCGAAAGCAGTTGCAGCGTCGAATTCATGCCTGAGACGACTTCACGCAGACGCTTAATCTCACTTGTCAGTTCCTTATCCTGCGTCAGTTCGCCGATGTAAGCCGACTGCAGCTCGATCGCGTTCAAATCATTGCGCAAATCGTGACCGAGTTGTCGGACAAAGCGAACCGTGTCGCTCCACGGCACGGTCAATGAGTCCGTTGGAGCTTTCGAAGAATTGCCCGCCATAACTGTACAACTACTCGGATTCTCCGAGCGAAAACCGATCATCAGCAGCTTCATCGCCAGCCGCGACCTTGATCCGCGCATCGTTACTCGCCAGATGCCGCAACAAGTGAAAAACGTCTTCGGGGTCTGCGTCGAGTGACCGCGCGATTTCTTCTGCAGTTTTCTCTTCATCGGAAAGCTCCTCGCGCACTCGCTTCTGAAGCTCCAACAGTTTGCTCGCCGCTTTCTTGCCAGCTTCGACGCCGGGCTGATCGTACGCATTGATATTAACCAACGAGCCATAAAAGCCGACCGCTCGCTCATACAGCGCGATCAATGCTCCGACGTAAAATGCGTTCACCTCGGGAATGCTCATGGTAATTGATTCCCGTCCCTTCTCGTACAACGCGCTGCGGGTCCCGCGCAGAAATCCCTCAAGATAATCGCCGCTCGTAATGCCATCCTCGACTTCAAACCGCGCGCCGCGACGATCGCTGCGCACTTCCACAAATGTCACAAAAAAATTCAGGACGCCGTCGCGCAGTTGTTG
>JBBQRI010000023.1:0-19365 GCA_038214915.1 Chthoniobacterales bacterium | reverse complement strand
ATCGCGGTCTTTGTGCGCATGTCGCTGTTGGCCTGCGCAATGGCTTCTTTGATCGAACGCGTGGAGTGTCCAACTTTGAATCCGCTGTCCCACAACAGATATAAGATCTGGTTCACCATCTCCGCCAAGTGCGGCGAAACTTCGGCGCGCTGCTGATGCAATAGCATGACGTCAACGTCGCTGAACGGATTAAGCTCGCCCCGGCCGTATCCGCCCAGTGCAATCAGCGCCAGGGGCACCTCAGCTTCACCATTTCCACCAGCCCCCGCGGACGATGCAGCGCCGAAGACGTATCGCAACAAAACATCAACCAGCTCCGCTCGACGCGCGCAAATCTCGCGCCCGCCTCCACCAGCCTGGTGCCTCAGGCGCAACCGGTGCTCTTCAACCTTCAGAAATTTTTTGTATAGCGGGAGGACTTCCGTTGGACGCCTGGTGCCTGTGGGCGCAAGGAGGCTTTCGGCATGTGCCAAGACTTTCTCCAGTTCTCGAGATGCTTTCATCGCCCCTTCTGTTGCGGCACAATTTAGAATCGCAAATCCAAAAGCCAAAATCTGCGCCACGCCGGAAAATGCGACCGGCACACGCGCTGACATGCATCGCGTGAATTATGTCAGTATTTGAGAAACGACGTAACGGGCGTCGGCTCGAGTCGCTTTCGGCCTTCGAGGAATTCCAGCTCAATCAAAAACTGCGCCTCGACGAGATCCGCACCGGCGTTTCGGATAAGCGCTGCCGCGGCGGCCGAAGTTCCACCAGTCGCCAGCAAATCATCCACCAGCACAACCCGCTCGCCTTTTCCTACGGCGTCGGTATGCATTTCCATTTCCGCCTCGCCGTACTCCAGCGAGTACTTCGCGGTATCAGTCCTGTAGGGGAGTTTGCCACGTTTCCGGATCGGAACGAAGCCAAGGCCAAGTTCGTATGCCACGGCCGATCCGAACAGAAAACCGCGTGCATCAATGCCGACGATCTTGTCCACGTTCTTCCCGCGGCACCGTTCCAGGAACAAATCGATCGATGCACGGAACAAAACAGGATCATTCAGCACCGGCGTGATATCTTTAAATACAATGCCTTTCTTTGGGAAATCGGGCACATCACGCACGGCCGCCCGAAGCCTTTCAACTATTTCAGAAGCCATGGACGCGAACGCTAGCGGACTGTAGTCGGACGTCAATCGAGGTCGCTATGGCAACCCCCGCATGAACGATCCCAGAGCAAGCATTGCGAAGTAAGTGAGGCGGTCTTTGCGCTTGAGTTGGTGATTTCCCGTAGGCGGTCGAACCTTAGGTGAGGCACCGCCGAGTTTGGACTTGGTTAGGTAGTTGCCGGCCGCTGCCGGATTGGCATTACGGTCGGTAACCTAACGATAAGTGAGCTGGTGAGCTGGCGCGTTACTGTACCTTATCGAGGTTGATGGTCGCGTTGTCTCCCGCAGCAAGCGTCAGCGCCACGCCGCTGACAACGAGTTGCACCGTGTCGCCAGCGTTGGCCGGGAACGTGATCTGATCGCTCAAGGGAACGCCTGCGATGACTAGGCCGGATGTGGGACCAACACCGACCCCGTTGACTTGCACCCGAACACTACCCAATAGCGACAGGAGTGCCGTCCGTAGTGTATAGCTCACGCGATAAACACCGTTTTTGTGGACAGTAAACGTTGTGTCATTGGTCTTGGTAATTGCTGTGCCGACAATAAGCGGCGCCTGATTGAACGCCACGGCCCCGCCGACACCAATTACGATGGTGCCATTGTTGTAGTCGAATACAATCGCTGCCAGGCCACCTGCGGGAATCCCTGCCAGATACGCATTTGTGTGAATTAGCGGGTCGCCGATTCGGATAGTGTTGGACTCGTCATCCTCACCGAGATTGCTAATATAGATATTGTTACTGCCCGTCGTAATCGAACTGCCAGCGTCGCAACCGATGCCGATATTGTTGTCCCCGGTGGTACTATTAAGAAGGGCGCTTTCACCAAGCGCTATGTTGCAGTCACCGGTGGTGTTGCTAATGAGCGTATCGGTGCCAAGGCCGGAGTTGCTGTTCCCCGAAGTGTTGCTATACAGCGAAAAATATCCGACAGCCGCGTTGTCGCGGCCGTCACCATTGAAAACCATTGCGGCCGCTCCATTGGCGGTGTTTCTTGTGCCAGTTGTGTTCAGGATGAGTGACGCCACGCCGGTGGCAGTATTTGCCTCCCCGGTGTTGAGGGCCAGAGTCCCGCCGCCAAGGCCGGTATTGTAGCTGGCGGTCGTGACGCTGAATAGCGAACGCCAGCCAAAGGCGCTGTTACCAATGCCGGAGGTAAGGTTTTTAAGGGCCTGATGGCCTTCCGCCGTGGTAAAACCGGCATATCCGCCGTCCGGCGGCGGACTAACGTCCGGCTCTGCATACGCCATCTGAGAAAACGTAAAACAGGCTAAGACGAGTGGAGTTAAAAGTAGCGTGGTTGTTAGGTATTTGAGGGATTGTTTCATAGTAGGGTTTGTTAAAGGCGTCTCTTTTGCCAGAAATGATTCTACTTTGTCAAGATAATATTTAAGAAAGCCCCATGCCCGATCGGGAAAAGGCAGCCGAGGTCTCGGTGAATAGAAAGCGCTGAAATGAAAGGTCGCTGAGGCGGGTGCTATGCAAGATTGCGAATTCGGAGCGGCACTCTAAAATAGATCGTCCCGGTGGAACGTTATTTTCTCATTGTTTCGACATTCTGTTTTCTCGCCGCGGTTGTACACACCGTCATCGAGTTGCGTACGGGAGTGTTCCGCCCGAAGCGATTCAATTTCTTGGCCATCGGACTAGGTTTTATTTTTCAGACAGCTTTCTTGTGGATTCGAGGCCAGGAGTTGGGGCGTTGTCCCATAACGAACCTATTTGAGGTTTTTGTGTTTCTCGGCTGGTCGGTGGCGTTAGTCTACATGCTGGTAGGGCCCGCGTATCGGCTTTCGCTGATGGGGGCATTCACCGCGCCGCTAGTGTTGTTGCTGCAAGGTTTTGCCCTGATCGCACCCATCGACACCAGGCACCCGGTAACTGTCCCGGCGAATTCCTGGCTCGAGTTTCACGCATCGATGTCCCTCGTGGCCTATGGTGTGTTCGCGCTCGCTTGCATCGCGGGCGTGATGTACCTGCTGCAGGAGCGCCAGCTGAAGACGCACCAGTTGCATTCGATCTTTTATCATCTACCCCCCCTGACCAACTTGTTCGCTGCGATCACGCGCCTGCTGTGGTGGGGTTTTGCGCTTTACACCGTAGGCATCGTGAGCGGTTTTTTTACCGGTCACCCATTACCTCGCATTCAGGTGATGGCTGCGATTGCGCTGTGGCTGCTTTACGCGGCAATCTTGCAAGCCCGTCATCTCAAGTGGCTCGCGCCAAAACGTGTGGCCGCGTTATGCATTATTGGCTTCAGCGCTGCTCTGGCACTTCTGTGGGGAATCACATTCACCGCGGAGCTGCATCACCTGCCATGAACCTGTTCTGTATCGGATTGAGCCATCACACCGCGAACGTCGCAACACGGGAGCAGTTCGCGGGTAACGCCACAGCCGAATCCATCGCGCGCCAGGCTGGTTGTGCCGAAGCGTTGCTGTTGACGACATGCAATCGGGTGGAGGTTTACGGAGTCTCAAACAAACGAATTTCCACTGACGAAATTGCGCGTTGTCTCATCGCAGAAACAAATCGCGATTCGGACAATTACGCGCCTCCATTTTATCGTTACGAGGACAACAATTGCGTCCAGCATCTCTTCCGGGTCGCGTCGGGGCTCGACTCAATGGTCGTCGGCGAGAGCGAGATTCTCGGACAGGCAAAGAAAGCATACGAATCGGCCAGAACGTCGGGAGCAGTCGGTCCGTATTTGCATCGTTTATTTCAACGTGCGTTTCGAGTGGCAAAACAGGTGCGCACGCACACAGACATTACGCGTGGCGCGGTGTCGGTTGGTTCCGTCGCGGTTGAGTTAGCTCAACGAATTTTTGGCAAATTAAGCGAGTGCAAAGTGCTCGTGCTCGGCGCGGGTGAAACAAGCGAGCGCACGACACGTGCGCTTGTCTCGCGTGGCGTCACCGATCTTCGGGTCAGTAATCGCTCGCTGGATCGCGCGCGCGAGCTGGCGCAGGCCGTAGGCGGGCGCGCCGTGCCGTTCGATGATTGGACGATGCAATGCCGTGAGATCGACATTCTGCTCACGTCAACAGCATCGGAAACGCCGTTGCTGACATCCGAGATACTCGCGCCCATGCTGTGGCAGCGCTTGGATCGTTCGCTCTTCATCATCGATATCGCCGTGCCACGGGACGTTGATCCCACCGTAAATGAACTGGCAGGCGTTTATCTTTACGACATCGATTCCATACGCTCTGTCGCGGAACAATCGCTCGCACTCCGACGGCAACAGGTCGCTGCGGCCGAAGCGATCATTGCCGATCATGTCACTGAATTTTTCGATTCAATCTCACGAGGATTGAATCGTCTCTCGCAGACGACCGAGCATTCCTCCCTCGGCGAAAATCCGCTCCGCGCTTCGGAGCTGTAGGGGAGGCTGACAGCTTCCCCTGTAAAGTATCGCGCGTTACATTCCCGCGATGATTGCGAAGATCACCCTAGGGACACGGGGCAGCGAGCTTGCGCGCGCACAGACTCTGCTGGTTGAGAAGGCAATTCGAACCGCGCATCCGAGCGTCGCAATCGAGACCAAAATCATCGTGACACGCGGGGATAAGGCCAAAGTTGTCGACCTCAATGCTGGTCGAAAAGGATTTTTCACGGCGGAAATCGAACGAGCGCTTCTCGCCGGGGAGGTGGATGCCGCGGTTCATAGTGCAAAGGACCTGCCGAGTCAGACCAGCCCGGGAGCACAAATCGCGGCAGTTCTTCCTCGGGCGCCAATCAATGACGTGCTAATTTCCAAACACTCCGGCGGTCTCGTTTCTGTTCCTTGTGGCGCGACAGTGGCTACGGGCAGCGTACGAAGGCAACGTCAACTGCATTGGAAACGCGCAGACCTCAAGGTCGTGGATCTTCGCGGTAACGTACCAACCCGCTTGCGCAAACTCGCCGAGAATGAGTGGGACGGGATTGTGTTAGCTCGCGCGGGACTGGAGCGTCTGGGCTTTTCGCCAACCCGAATCGAATCCAGCTTCGAAGGCGGGAAATTGTTTTTTGAGATTCTTTCCCGCGAAGTTTTTCTACCAGCGGGTGGTCAGGGAATCATTGCTCTCCAAATCCGCTCTGATGATCAAAGCACAAAAGCACTTCTCGAGTCGGTAAATGATCCCGAAACGTTGCTTTGTCTGCAGGCAGAGCGAGAATTTCTGAGTCGGCTGCACGGTGATTGCAATTTTCCAGTCGGCGTGAATGCGACGATCAGCAATGGGAAGATGAAACTGCGCGCGCAAGTGTTCGAGGGTGAATCGCCGTTGCCGCGACAAGCGGAAGTAGAGAGCGATTGCGACGAAGGTGACACCTTGGCGGCAGAGTTGTTGCGAAGGATCAAACAAACTTAAGAGCATGAGCAAAGGGGCCAATAAAAGTGGGAAAGTCTATCTAGTTGGCGCCGGGCCAGGTGATCTCGGTTTGGTCACATTGCGTGCGAAGGAGTGCGTCGAAAACGCAGACGTGATCGTTTACGATCATCTAGCAAATCCGGACATGCTCGGCTGGGGACGCGAGGACGCAGAAATCATTTATGCCGGTAAACAACCCGGCGAAAGCCGGACGCAGCAGGAAATCACTTCGCTGCTGCTCGATAAAGCACGCGAAGGAAAGCAGGTCGTTCGTTTAAAAGGCGGCGATCCGTTCGTGTTCGGTCGGGGCGCAGAAGAAGCGCAGGAAATCGCCACTGCGGGAATCCCGTTTGAAATTGTGCCTGGAATCACCTCGGCTATCGCCGGACCGGCCTACGCAGGCATCCCAATGACGCACCGTGCGCATAACTCGCACGTAACATTCTTCACCGGCCACGAAGATCCAACCAAAACGGAAAGCGCAATCGATTATGCGGCACTGGCGAAACTTGGCGGCACGCAAGTGATGCTTATGGGCGTGGAGCACCTCGGAGCTGTCACAAGCGAAATGCTGAAGCACGGCGTGCGCCGCGATTTGCCGGTGGCACTGGTTCGTTGGGCCACAACGGGCCAACAGGAAACGCTCACAGGCACGCTTTCGGATATTGCTCAAAAAGTTGCGGCGAAGAATTTTGAGGCACCGGCAGTGGCGGTGTTTGGCGATGTCGTTTCGTTACGCGACAATCTGAACTGGTTCGAGAAGCGTCCGCTCCTCGGAAAGAGAATTGTTGTCACCCGAACACGAAAGCAGGCGAGCGTGTTAAGCAACAAACTCCGCGCCCTTGGCGCGCACGTCATCGAACTGCCCACGATTCGGATCGAGCCGCCGAGCAACTTGCGCGAGTTTGCGGAACTGGTGCAGGATGCGCACACCTACGATTGGATCGTGTTCACGAGCGCGAACGGCGTCGAAGCGTTCCTCGATATTTTCTTCAAGCTTTACGATGACGCCCGTGAAATCGGCGGAGTACGCATCGCCGCGATCGGGCCTGCCACGGCGCAACGCGTAAAGGATTTTCACCTGCACGTCGATCTTCAGCCGGAAGAATTCGTCGCCGAAGCGGTGGTGCGCGAATTCAAGAAACAAGGAAGCATCGAAAACGAGCGCATCCTTGTGGTACGCGCGGAGAAGGCGCGCGACGTTTTGCCCAAAGAACTCTCCGCCACGGGAGCAATCGTGGACGAAGCGCTCGCGTACCGGACGGTGCCCGAGACGCGCGATACGAGCGGCGCGCAGCGGCAACTCGCTCAGGGTGGCGCCGATCTGATTACGTTCACGAGTTCGTCAACAGTCGAAAATTTTCTTGCCCTCGGCCTGCCGTGGCCGAAGGGAATGCGCATCGCCAGCATCGGCCCGATCACGTCAAAGACGGCGCGCGATCAGGGACTCGAGGTCGATGTCGAAGCGCGCCGGCACGATATTGACGGGTTAATGCAGGCGATCAGAGAGCTTTTTGCTCGTTGAATGCATTAAAGCAGTTACATCGTTACAACGATTTTCCGAATCTAGCGCTTTGTAACCGTTGTAACGTGTAACTGCCTTAGGCATTGAATCGAAACTTCATTCGGGCGCGCTTGGCGTTCGCTCTCGCCTTGCGGCGATGCTTTTGCGAAGGCGTCTCGAACGCGCGCAAACGGCGGACTTCCTCGAGAATGCCCTCGGAGTCCAGCTTGTTTTTCAGCCGTTTTAATGCGCGATCGACCGGTTCACCTTTGCGCACAATTACTTCTGGCATCAATAATCACTCCCCTCGCTTTAGAAAATACTGTAAGTCAGTGAGCGGGAGAGTACTCGGCGGGGCCCTGCCCGTCAAATCTGCCAAAATCAGCTCTTTTGACGTTGATTTCGTGTAAATTTTCGCCCTTTTGGGCACCATCGCTGTCCAAGAGGCTCTGCCGCGCATTCGCGATTGTATTTAATTCTATTTCCAATAAAAAATCACAGGCCGCTCGTCTGTTGAGGTTCAATTGAGACTGGCAAGGTAAAATTATTATGCAGGACGCGCTTACCCCGATGATGCAGCAGTACCAGCGGCTGCGGAAAAGCATTCCTCCTGACACACTCCTGCTATTTCGGCTTGGCGATTTTTACGAAATGTTTTTCGAGGACGCGAAGGAAGCGTCGGCCCTTCTGAACGTGGCGCTGACCAACCGCAATGGCGTGCCGATGTGTGGTGTGCCATATCATGCCGCGCCCGGCTACATTCGCAGGCTAATCAACGCCGGAAGGCGCGTCGCCGTTTGTGATCAGATGAGTGAGCCACAACGTGGCCGCAAGATTGTCGATCGCGAAGTTACGCAAATTATCAGCGCGGGAACGGTAAGCGAATTGGGCTGGCTCGATGCGAAGCGCGCGAATTATCTCGGCGCGATCTATGACGATGGCGATGCGTTCGGTTTCGCATATGCCGATCTCAGTACGGGGGAGTTCCGATTGACCCAGGCGCAGGACCAACAGTCGCTGCACGATCAAATCGCGCGTGTTTCGCCGGCCGAACTGTTGATCAGCCCGGAACAGAAAGCGCAGACCGGCGAAATCGATCACGCGCTCGAATACGACAGCTACGCGTTTCTGCCGGAACAGGCAATCTTCACCCTGTGCGAACATTTCAAGGTCAAATCGCTCGACGGCTTCGGTTGCGCGCAGATGCCCGCGGCGATCTCTGCGGCTGGGGCAATCGTGCATTATTTAAAGCATCAACTGCGGCGCAAAATCGACCATCTCACTTCGTTGCGCTGCGATGCGCCGGCGGATCACGTCCTGCTCGACTCTGCCACACAAGCCAACCTTGAGCTGGTCGAATCCCGCGGCGCGCGCGACGCGAGTCTGTTGAGTGTGCTTGACCGCACCATCACGCCAATGGGCGCACGCAAATTGCGCGCGTGGATTTTGCAGCCGTTGCGTGATCTCATTGAACTGCAACGACGTCAGCAGATGGTCGGCCAGCTTTTGCAGGAGTCGGACTTGCTGGGGTCCATTCGCGGGGAGCTAAAGTCGATCCGGGATATCGAACGCGCCGCCGGACGACTGAGCCAAGCCTCAGGGAACGCGCGTGATCTTGTCGCGTTGAAAACTTCGCTGCAGCAAATCCCCACGCTCAAGCGAGAGCTTGGCAAACTCATTGATCGATTGAGCTTCGGAACCGAGCCCGCAGATATTTCGCATTTGTCCCACGCGTCTCATCTACAGAAAGCCATTCGCGAAATGCCGGCGCTCGCTGACAAACTGGCCAACGCGCTGCTGGATGATCCGCCGCTCGCGCTGAAAGAGGGCGGCATTTTCCGTGACGGCCACGATGCGAACCTGGACGCGTTGCGCCAGGCCTCGCGCGAGGGCAAAAGTTGGATCAGCCATTTACAAGAGCGCGAGATCGCAGCGACGGGCATCAAATCACTCAAGGTCCGTTACAATTCCGTCTTCGGTTACTTCATCGAAATCACAAGATCGAATCTCGCCAATGTCCCGACGCATTACACACGGAAGCAAACCACTGTGGGCGGCGAGCGCTTCATCACTCCGGAGTTAAAGGAGATGGAAGCAAAAGTTCTTGGCGCGGACGACCGCGCCCAAAACATCGAGTACCAACTGTTCCAGAAATTGCGCGACGAAACCTTGCGCGAGATCGAGCCAATTCAGCAGACCGCGGACGCAATTGCGGTGCTTGATGTGCTGTGCGCATTGGCCGAAACCGCGCGACTGTTTCGGTATTGCCGGCCAGAACTAAACGATTCGCTCCGGCTCGTGATTAAGGATGGGCGCCATCCGGTGCTGGATCAAAGTCTTGTCGAAGAAAAGTTTGTGCCTAACGACACAGAGCTCGATGGCGAAACTATTCGCATGGCCATCGTGACCGGGCCAAACATGGCCGGCAAATCGACCTATATCCGCCAGGTCGCGCTGATCGTCTTGATGGCGCAGATTGGGAGCTTCGTCCCGGCGGAGAGCGCGGAGGTCGGCTTGGTAGACCGCATTTTCACCAGGGTGGGGGCGAGTGACGATCTGGCGCGTGGCCAATCCACCTTTATGGTGGAGATGAACGAAACGGCTAATATCATCAACAACGCCTCCGAGCGCTCGTTAGTCATTCTTGACGAGATCGGCCGCGGCACATCCACTTTCGACGGCCTCTCTATCGCGTGGAGCGTGGCCGAATTTCTGCACGACAAGATCAAGTCGCGCAGTCTGTTTGCCACGCATTATCACGAGCTGATCAAACTCGCCGAGGACCGCAAAGGCGTTTGCAATCTGAATGTCGCCGTGCGCGAATGGAACGAGCAAATCATTTTTCTCCGCAAAATCATTCCCGGCGGCGCCGACAAGAGTTACGGCATACAGGTGGCCCGTCTCGCCGGTTTGCCTAAAGAAATCCTCAATCGCGCGAAAGAAATTCTTGCCAATTTGGAAAGTTCTAGTCGCGCTGAGGCAGAACCAAAGCGGCGTGAAAAAAAATCGGTCAAGCCGATGCCGGAATCGCAAAAGCCGCAATTGGACCTGTTATAACCAGAGCCTTCGCGGACCGGCTCGAGTTGCCATCTCGCGCGGCTCTGACGCATGCATCTAAGTTTTGTGATAAGCTGTGCTGCGAGTATGGCCGTCAAAACCGAGAAGGAGCTGAGCGAATCGCTACGCGCGTTCTTGTTTAAGGCGGTGTACGCCATCGAGCTGCGCAATTTCGGTTACGCGATTTCGCTCCTCCAGGAAATTCTTAAGCAGGAGCCCGAGTTTCTCACGGGCCGCCAGCTGCTGCGACGTGCGGAGGTCACGAAAAGCAAATCGGCCAAGAAGAGTTTTTTCAACATCTCGACCGCTTCGATCGGCGTGATGAAAGCGCAAAGAGAGATCAAGAAGGACCCCAAGCGCGCGATTGAAATGCTCGAGGAAGTTTTGGAAGGGGAACCCTACAATCGCCAGGCAAATTTGCTTTTGAAGAAAGCGGCGCTGGCGGCGGGTTGGTCTGAGATCGGAGTTTTCGCGCTGAAGACCCTCCTCGAAGAAAACCCGCGCGACGTGAAAGTGCTGCATGAGTTGGGTCTTTTGTATCACGAGCTTGGGGACCACGAAAACGAAGTAGAAATTTACAATCAACTCACAGCGATCACTCCGCTCGATGCGCAGTCGCTGCGCCTCGGCAAAGACGCCTCGGCACGCGCTTCCATGAAGAAAGGTGGCTGGACGCAGGCTGAAAGTTATCGCGACCTGATCAAGGATAAGGATGAGGCCATTTCACTCGAACAACAGAGCCGGATCCGGCTCACTGGCGAAGCGCTCGATCAACAGATTGCCGAAACTTACGCGCGTCACCAGGCGGAACCGGAAAACTTGGACTCTGCGCGCCGGTTGGGCGCGTTAAGCGAACAAAAGGACGACTTCGAGTCAGCCATTCGCTGGTATCAGTATGCTGCTGATCTCTCTAAGGGCGCCGACACAGGATTGCTTCGAAAGATTTCAGATTTGAAAATTAAATGCCTCGAACGCGAGATCGCTGCGATCGAGGAATTTCTCTCCACGTACAGTGCACGAGACGAAGTGCACGCCGAAAAGTCTGGGCAACTGCGCGCCGCCAAAATCAGCCGCGCAGAAATCCTCATCGCGGATGCACAAGAACGGGCGAAACGGGATCCTACCGATCTACAGGTCCGGTTCGAACTCGGCGAGAACTTTTTCAATGCCGGGCGTTTTCGTGAGGCTGTGCCGGAACTGCAGCGCGCGCGGCAAAATCCCCACGCGCGTTTGAAAGCAATGAACGTGCTGGGTTGCTGTTATAGCGAGCTTGGCATGCTCGATCTGGCAATGAAACAACTCGAGGAAGCCTCACGGGAAATCTTGTCCATGGACGCGATGAAGAAGGAGATCGTTTACAATCTCGGCCTGACTTACGAGCGAATGGGTGAGCTGGAAAAATCGCTCGCCTGTATGAAGCAGATTTACGAAGTGGATTATGGCTATCGAGATGTGGCCCAGCGCGTTGAAAGCTCGTACGAACGGCATATCTCCAAGTCGTAGCACGGGAGGGCCATTAAACCAGAGGCAGGAAGCGTAATTCTTTCGCGTCCAACAAGCGCCGAGCTTTCGATTGTTAGTTTAAGCTGGGGTGTTCCCGGCGCGTTCAACCAAATAAAACCATGAAAACAAAAATCCGAAGTGTTTCGCAGTTTTGTGTCCTTGCCCTGGTCGTCGGGGCGATGAGCCTGGCCGGAGCGGCAAGAGCGGAAACCACGCCAACCGGCCAGGGTTCGTCATTAAGTGCAAAGGACAAGACCTTCATGAAGAAGGCCGCGAAAGGCGGAATGATGGAAGTCACGATGGGACAGGTAGCTGAACAGAAGGCTCAAAGCGACGATGTGAAATCATTCGGCAAACGAATGGTCACCGATCACGGCAAAGCCAATGATGAACTCAAGTCCATTGCTTCTAAAAAGGGAGTCCAACTTCCGAGCAAAGAGCACAGCGGCAAATGGACTTCAGACAAGGCCTACATGGACATGATGATCAAGGACCACGAGAAGGACCTGGCTGAATTCAAAGAGGAAGCAAGCAGTGGGAGCGATCCCGACGTGAAGAAGTTTGCGGATGATAAAGCAAAAATGGTTCAGGAGCATCTGGACCTTGCGAAAGAAACCCAAGGCAAGCTGAAATAACAGAAGCGCTGACAGCTCGACGCGTGACCCGGGCTTGCCGCGTTCTTTACGCGACCGTGAACGAGCGAAAGGCCACGAGTATAGCAAGGTGTGGAAAACAAAACGCGCGGACGTTTCCGTCCGCGCGTGAAAACGGCATTGTCCGTCGAGCTTAAGCTTCGACCGGCAGTTCCACATCCACCGGGCGCTCTTTCTTTGCGAGCGCACGGCGCAGCTTGGAAAGCGCGATATTTTGCAGTTGCCGGATGCGCTCCCGCGTGACACCAAATTTTTTACCTACTTCCTCGAGCGTCTTGGGCTTCCCGCCGTCCAGACCGAAACGCTGGAAGATGATCTTCTTTTCGCGGTCGTCTAAAACGTCCAACAGCCCGCCGACTTCGTTACGGAGGTTTTTGTCACGCAACAGCTCAAACGGCGTCTGTGCCTCCTCGTCGCCGACAATTTCGCCGAACTCGGTCGAATCGTCGTCGCTGATCGGAGCGTCGAGTGAAGCCGGTCGGATCGAGACCGTCTTCAACTGAGAAACTTTCCCGCTCGCGATGCCGATCTCGTCGCCAAGCTCGTCATCTGTCGGTTCGCGGCCAAGCTCTTCGCTCATCTGCAGCGACACGCGACGCATCTTGGAGATTTTGTCCACAAGGTGCACCGGTAACCGGATGGTTTTGCTCTGGTTTGCCAGCGCGCGTTTGATTGACTGTTTGATCCACCATGCGGCGTAGGTGCTCAGTTTTCCGCCCTTCGCCGGATCAAACCGCTCCACCGCCTTCATGAGCCCGATGTTGCCTTCGGAGATTAAATCCAGCAGCGGCAGGCCAAGGTTTGCGTAGTCATGCGCGATCTTGACCACCAAACGCAAGTTAGACCGGATCATCAGCGCGCGCGCCTCGCGGTCGCCCTTCTTGATCTTAGCGGCTAGCTCGATCTCCTGCTCCGGAGTCAACAGCGGAATTTGCCCGATCTCGCGCAGGTAAATCTTAATTCCTGTATCGCTATCTTCAGCAGCCATATAACTCTTTTTCATCGTTCATTTGGGGGGAATGGATCGACACCTCCCTATAAATTGTATTCGTCGATGCCTTATCGATCACGCGTTCTAGCATCCGAGGAAGTATTTAACAAGGTTAAATATTCGAATTTGTGACACCCGTTGGATGCCTGTCGTTCAATCTTTTTTGTAGGGGCTTTACTGGCCAGTAAATACGAGGTTGTCCGATGCATCCTTGGATATTTGACAATACTTTAAGACATCCGTTGCAACTCACTTTGGACGGATATTTGGCGCTTTTCGCCGCAGCGATTTTCTGCAACTCTGCCGCTACATGCTGGCGAAAATTTACTCCGCCGCGGTTTACGGCGTGGACGCTTACGAGGTGGAGATCGAGGTAAACGGCGCCGGCGGCGATCCGGTCATTGTCATCGTCGGACTTCCAGACGCAGCCGTGAAAGAGAGCCGCGACCGGGTCACGATCGCAATTTCGAATAGCGGCTACTACTGGCCGCGCGGAAGGACTACTATAAATCTCGCGCCCGCAGACATTAAAAAGGAAGGACCGAGCTTTGATTTACCGATTGCGCTTGGAATGATCGCGGTGACCGAGGAACTCGACAGTTCGCCGTTCGAAAATTTTAGTTTTGTCGGCGAATTGGCACTCGACGGTTCCGTTCGCCCCGTGAAAGGCGTGCTGCCGGTCGCCCTCGAAGCGCGACGCCGCGGCAAACGCGCGTTGTTCGTGCCCGAAGCAAATGCGCTCGAAGCCGCGATGGTCGACAAGATTGACATATACGGCGTGCAGAATTTGCGGCAGACGTTCGCCTTTTTGCGTGGCGAAATTGCGCTTCTGCCGACACGCGCTGATCTGAGCAAATTCTTCGCCGCGCACCAAAGTTACGATGTCGATTTCAGCGACGTGAAAGGCCAGGGCCACGTCAAGCGCGCGATCGAGGTAGCCGTCGCTGGCGGTCACAACGTCCTCATGATTGGCCCGCCCGGCTCGGGCAAATCGATGCTGGCGAAACGTATCCCAACGATCATTCCGCCGCTCACGCTGGATGAAGCAATCGAGACGACCAAGATTCACAGCATCGCCGGATTGCTCGCTGCCGAACAATCCTTTGTCTCGACGCGACCTTTCCGCCCGCCGCATCACACTATCAGCGACATTGGTCTGCTTGGCGGCGGCACGTTTCCAAATCCCGGTGAAGTAAGCATTGCGCATAACGGGGTGCTTTTTCTCGATGAACTACCGGAGTTTAAACGATCCGCGCTGGAGGTGATGCGTCAGCCGCTCGAGGATGGGAAAGTCACTGTCTCGCGCGCGGCGGGGAGTGTCACGTTTCCCTCCGAGTTCATGCTCGTGGCCGCAATGAATCCTTGCCCGTGCGGTTATTTCGGCGATCTCAAGCGCGAATGCCGCTGCGGCCCAGTCCAGGTACAGCGCTATCGTCAACGCATCTCAGGTCCGCTGCTTGATCGCATCGATCTGCACATTGAAGTGCCTGCTGTCGAATATCGCGACGTCGCGAGTGAACGCGCTGAGGAAGCTTCCGCTGCCATTCGCGAGCGCATCATGCGAGCCAGGGAACGACAGCAGGAACGTTTTCGCACCGACGGCAAGGTAAATTGCAACGCCCGCATGGCTACACGCCAGTTGAAGCAGCACTGCAAGCTAAGCCAGGACTCCCAGGAATTGATTCGTGTGGCCATGAGCGAATTGAACCTAAGCGCCCGCGCGTACGATCGGATTTTAAAAGTCTCACGCACGATCGCCGATCTCGACGGCAAGAGTGACATCGGCCCCGAGCACGTTAGCGAAGCCATCCAATATCGCACATTCGATCGCACGCTTTGGGTGTGATTCGCGGCTACCGGTGACCCTGATAGAATCTGTGTGTGCGATCAGTTGCTAGCTGTCTAAAAGGTTCGGCCAAGGCTGCAGCGTTGCTGATGCTGCTCAACGGTTGCGGCAGTGCGGACAACCGCGTGGTCGAAGAGACGTTCGAACGGGTTTACACGATCGAACCGAGTGCACGCCTAGCTATCCAGAACCGGGACGGCGTCGTCTCGATTTACGGCTCCGATACCGGCGAGATGCGGATAGACGCAGTTAAGAAGGCCTACAGCCAGGAGCGACTGAACCAAATCGGAATTGATGTCTCCACAAAACCCGGCGCCATTTCAGTTATCACGAAATTTCCTCCCAAGCCAACATGGGCGCTGTCCGACCGCTCAGGCACCGTCGATTACACGATCGTTGTCCCGGCAACCGCCGGGACCTCCGCGCTTGAGTTGGATGCGGGCGAAATTCTACTGGAGGGAATCCACGGGCGAGAAGTCCGCGCACGCCTAGGCGACGGGCGCATTTTCGCGCGCAACTGTTTCACTAGCATGGACCTAACCGTGACCAGAGGCACAATCACGCTTGCCTACGATTGGTGGGAAGAGGAAAAGTTTGCAGTCCGGGCGACCATGACCCAAGGAAACACGTGGGTGTCTTTGCCGAGCGACTCAGCGTTCCACCTACTGGCCCACGCTGCGCACGGGAAGATCGCCAATGACTTCAATAATCTCCCAGTCTCGGCGAATTCCTCCACCCGGGAGATGAAGATCGATCAGATAATCAACGGCGGCGGCCAGGCGACAGTCGAAGTTCATGTTAAAAGGGGAGAAATTAAAATCGCGGAGGCAAATCCGTGAGGGACTGTTTTGGCTTTCAACAAATTTGAAATTTGAAGTTTGAAATCCGAAATTCAACGCCATGCCTTCGTTCGACATCGTCTCAGAAGTAGACACGCAGGAAATCGACAATGCGCTAAATCAGGCGCGCAAGGACCTTGCTACCAGGTTCGATTTGAAAGACGCGAAAACGGAAATCATTCCTGAACAGGACAAAATTATTTTGATCGCTGATGATGGCGCGCATTTGAAGGCGCTTCGAGAGATCGTCATCGGCAAGCTGTCAAAGCGCGGTGTGGATTTGCGGAATGTCGAGCAGGAAGAACCCGCAATCTCATCCGTCGGTCATGCCCGGCAGGAATTGAAGATCAAGCAAGGCCTCGAAGGGAACAAAGCCAAAGAAATTATCCAGGCGATCAAATCCCAGGGGTTCAAAGTCCAAAGCCAGTTACAGGACCAGCAAATTCGCGTCACAGGAAAAAAGAAAGACGACCTGCAAACTGTCATTCAATTCGTGCGCAGTCGCGATTTCGGCATCGCCACAAACTTCAAAAATTTTAGGGACTGACCACCACAAACAACTGTCTAACGAGACAAGATGAGCTGCCGCGAGCGAGAGCGCGCGTGGCTGCAGGATGAGGAAGGAACGTCATGAAAAAATTGTTATCACCGCCGGCTCGCTTTCAGCTCAATCGTCTGGTTAGGCCTTCTTATAATCACCTCACAGTGTGCTTCCCTTTTTCCATGCGCCGCGCACAAACCAGAGCGTGCCGAGCGTGCCGGAAAGGAGCAAGACAAACGTTCCGACGCCAATGATGAGAGACACAATATTCGGCACCGGCCATGGCTCGAAGCCGCGCGCGCGCAAGAGGTTCTTGTAGTGAAAGGCCTGGTACGCTGCACTCGCAAAACGGACCAAAAGAATTCCCGAGGCAAAGGCGTAAAGACCCGAGACTAAGCGATACATGCCTCGATCAAAGCGCCGTTCGGCTACGTAGGTGGCGACCAGCACCGCGAAAGTCAAGGTGAGCCATATCTGAAAAATCGAATCCGTCAGAGCGAGCACCGCATAGAGCGTACTGTAAATCAACTCTTGAGACATTGCGTGCTCGACCGGCATAAATGAGGCCTAACGAGAATTAGACGAAACTTCGTAATAAAAGGCGAACATTTTTTTGTCTAATTCGCAATCGCTGGATTGAGCCCAAGCAAGGCCAACATGCGGCCGGTTTTTCCTTTTTCGGCGCGGTAGGAGTAGTAGCGACCCAGATCACAGGCAGTGCACGTGCCGGAGTCGTGGATGTGTTGAATACCGAGCGCGCGGCATTGCCGGATGATCGCCGCGGCAAAATCGACTTCGTAGTGCGGCGGGCGAATGCACGGACTGAGTTGCACGATTAGGTTCGAGGGATCGGAGCCCAAGCGTTCAATCATTTGACTGATCGCGTTTGTGGCGACGCCAAGCTCGGTGCCTTTGCGTCCGGAATGCACCAGGCCAATCGAAGGTGTTTTTGGATCTACGATGTAAACTGCGCAACAATCGGCGACGTAAATTCCCAGAGTGATGCTGTGTTGATTTGTGATTATGCCATCACAGCCGGGAAATTCGCGGCCCACAGGGCCGCGGCTACAGTTATCGATCACGGCGATGTTGTTTCCGTGGATCTGTTCGGCGGTGAACAGCGGCCAATCGCCAAAGCCGGTTGCGTTGCGAATTTCCCGATGTGCGGCGTCGAGCCGCTCCAGCACTTCGGCTTTATCGTGTAAGACGTCGATGCCGGGAATTCTTTGGGTGAAAACATGACGACAAATTCCGATCGCGCTCAGCGCAGGAAATTGTTCGAAGGTTAGATCCATTTTTGCACTTCAATTCTAAGGTCCAATATTCACCTCGCCACTGTCATTCTGAGCGAAGCGAAGGATCTCAGATAATTTCTGCTGAATGCGAAGAGAGCAATCAGAGATCTTGAAACCCTGGCCTCATGCTCAGCATTTCGTTGCAGCGCTCCGCTCAACACGACATTTCCCGCGGGTCGGGGCGTGCTGGCAAACGCTCTCCGGGAGGTGGAACCTCGCTTACTTCGAGCTTGTCCTTCTCGTGGTAGTCGAAATGCGTTCTTCGCCGGTTTCCTTCGGATGGCCCATGGCATCTACGTCGCTGCCGGTGTAGTAGGTCTTCGTTGTCGTGGCGCGCGGCCTGAGGTTGGCAAACATCTCTGTGTAAGTGCTCTGTGCGCCGGTAGCGCGATCGAATTCAGCCAATGAGGAATTGTATCCAAATAGCGCTTGTAACCGCGTCGACTGCGCTGTGAGCAGTTGCACGGTGGCGTTCAGAACATCCAACTGAACTCCCGCGCCCGCATCGAGGCGGGCCTTCGCCAGACGCACTGCTTCCTCGGCTAGCTCGACGTTTTTTTCCTGGCTTTGGATGAGTTCGCGGTTTTGCAGCAAATTTGAATACGCCTGCTGTATCTCCAACTCGACCTGTCGAACGTCGTCGTCGTAAGTAATCTTCGTTTCGGAAAGGAGTGCGCGTTGCTGAATAACCTGACCGGCGATCGCGCCGCTGTCCCAGATTGGCAGGCTGCCCTGGACCAATGCGGTCCAACCTTTTGAAATATCATGCCAGCTCGAGTTAATGGGTGAGCTGACCCATTCGCCGCCGCCAGTGGTGGTGATATTGGGAAGCCACTGGCCTGTTGTCGCGCGCACTTGTTGGAGTTGGTTCAATACGTTTGCCCGCGCTTGTTTCAGGAACGGTCGCCGCTGCTTTCCCATTTCGATCGCGTCGGCGAGTTCAATGGGGCGCGGGATGTATGGCATGTCACCAACCACGTCCAGCGGCGGGCTGTTCCCGCGTCGCCGCTGGAAGTCAAGGCCAAGAGTTTTGGCGAGCTGCAACTTCGATATGCGTAAATTGTTCTGGGCAGTGATCAGTTGCGGAATTTGATTGTGCAGCTGCACGTCTGCTTGCAGCACGTTGAATCGTGGAACTGTTCCTGCTTCAAACCGGTTCTGCTGGTCTTTCAACTGAGCTTCCAAAAGGCGCACGTTTTGCTCATTCACGCTGACGAGATCGCGATTGACGATGATCTGGTAAAACTGCGTTTTCACCGTCGAGATCAGTTGGTCCAGAATGTTGCGGAAGGAGAAGTAGGCGCCGTCGCGTTGAAAAAACGTGCCCCGGATCTGATTGAAAGTTGTGCCGTTGAAAATGAGCTGCGTCCCGGTAACACTGATCGCGTAGGAGATATCGCTCGTTTCAACGTTCCTGACAGGTGCTGGCGTTGCGGCAGCCAGTGGTGTGCGAACATCCCTGACCTGCGATGGCAACCCCTCCATGAGGGATGCGGTGGACGTGGAGGGCGTAACTCCGGTCGTGTTACTGGTAGTTCCAAAGACGCGAGCGCCGGTCAGGTTTGGATCGATCCATTGAAAATTGGCATTCGCATTGATCTGTGGCAGCGCCTGCGCGCGCAC
>JBBQRI010000022.1:0-19647 GCA_038214915.1 Chthoniobacterales bacterium | reverse complement strand
TGTCTAAAATTTTCGGCGTCCATCGCGGATCCGGGCCGTCATCAAAAGTGATTGCGACCTGATGCTCGCCGCCCGCGCCCTGGTGATATAGCGTCGGAAATTCCGCAAACTTCACATAGTTCGCTGTCAGATAGCCGTCTGCATCGACGGCCAGCTTGCGCATTCCGTCAGTGCGATCCTCGTCCACAGTCACGATTTCGCCGTCGCCAACGTCCGTTATCGTGTCCGTCGATTTTATTAGTTCCAGCGCCTGTCGCGTTTGATCATCGAACTTGAAATCGCGCGGCACGTTTAACGCGTCCCAGATTGCCGGGTCCTCACTGCCGAGCCGGTAAAGTGCGAACCCGCCCGCCTTCTCATCGCGCACCCCGCGCAATTCGTTGAGAAATGTGGCGGCATCGAGGAACCAAACCCCGTGTTCCGCGTCCTCATCCTGGAAATAGAAATACGGGCTGTAACTCGGCCCCTTAACTTGAACGGCCTCGAGTTCCGCGTCGTTGGCGCGGCTCATCGCTTCGGAAAAACTGATCAGCTCGCCTTTTTTGCCGCCGATGGGCCAGTCATAACCGTAGCTGCCAATTGCGATGATCCATTGCCTGGTGTCCGATCCATCCAGCAGGACGTGTAGCCAACCTTCAAACCACGAGCGCGATGCCAGCGGTCCCGGCGGGTCCGTCTCCGACGTTTCATCGAACAACATCGCGACAAAACGATCGATGTTGTCACTAAGCTCATCGATGTCGATGTAATCCAGCTCCTGCCCCGGCTGAACACATAACCACAGCTCTTTGTTCTCGTCGTGCAACGCGTCCGCAAACTTGTCGATGAACGCGGTTAAATCCTTTTTGTAAGCAGGATCAATTTGTTGCCAATCGACAACGACACCGGCAGCCTTGGCGTTGCGCAACGCGGCAAGCACTTCCTGGATTAAGCGGTCCTGCCGTTCCGCCGGTCCATGCGCGAGATTCTCGATCGCTTCGGGCTGCCAGGTGTCGCCGACCAGATTCGTCAAGAGCGGCATCAGCGCGATCCCTTTGTTTGCAGCCAGCTTTGACACACGACTATCGGAGTCGATTTGCAAACTGCCCATACCATCAATGACCGTCATCCACTCCGGGCACACATGCGTAATCTGAGCCGCGTGTTGCTCAAGCGACGCGTAGCTGTACGGATCGCCATTTACATAGAATGCGAGTCGCACTTCGTTATCAGGCGCTTTCTTTCGGGGGCGCGGCGAGGAAGCTGGCGCTGCGCCGGCGAGCTTTTTTGCCGCCTGGCGAGTCGCGCTAAATTTCTGCCATAGCGACGAAGCCGTTGAAACGTGACCGGCAGGATTCTCCCGTTGCAACGCTCGCAATTGGCCTTTCAACTGCCGCAACGAAAAAGGGACGTTCATCTTTGGTATGACAAAAAGCGTCTGAACGAAAAGCACTAGCGCCACGAAGAACAGCACACCGCCGATTAGCAGAATGAGACGTAGCCGCGGCCAGCGTTTACCGCTGGGATCGGAGAAAACGAACGGCGTAACCTGTTCGGGAGGAAGCTCGGACATGCGACGCGTATAATCGCGCAAGTCCGAGGATTAGAAAATCCTATTCTACGACTGTAGCGGCGCTTTATGAGCGCCGACGTTACGCACAAGGAGCGGCGGTTTCTAAACCGCCGGGGCGATCTGGAGATCGCCTTTCCTTGAATTTCGGCGCTCGCGGAGCGCCGCTACAGATTTTTGAACCTGCGCTAGAAGAAAAATTCGAACCCGCCGTAGTAATTCCTCGGCAGTGCCGGCATAATTCCTTCCTCGCGGACTTCGCCCCAATAACTCTCGTTGAACAGGTTGCGGATACCGGCGAAGACTCCAGCTCGCCCCTTCCCAAATCTAAATTCGGCCGTGAGATCCCAGACGTTGTAGGCGGGAATGAAGGCTTCGAAGGAATCGCCATCGTCACCAAATTCATCGTCAACGAGCGTGCCAAGAAGCGAGATTTTGAAGGTATCCTTGTAGCTATAGATCCCGCCGGTCTTGACCTGGTAATTTGGTGCATATGCCGGTGTGTTGCCGTTGTTTGGACCGGACGTGAATTCGCCGTCCAGCAACGTGACGTTGCCGTAGAGCATGAGATTGCCGTACGGACTGGGAGCGCCGCCGTTGATGAACGCCAGCACGTCCAATTCGGTCGCGGCTTCAAATCCAATGTAACGTGAATCGCCGACATTACTGGTGGACGTAAAACCGTTAGGCAAAATAATTTCGCCGACTTGATCTTGGAAAGTGAAATAGAAACCGCCGACATCGAAACTGAGATACGGCAACGGCTTTCCGCGAACTCCATATTCAAACTGAAGCGAATTGCCTTCCTTGAGGTTGCCATTTACCACGCTGCTTCCTCCGGTTGGGACCAGTTCCCCGTATGTAATTGGGCGATAGGCTTGCGAGACTGTTCCGTAAAGTTCAACACGCGGCGGGCCAAATCCTGTGACCACCGGCGCAGGAGGATTTTTGGCCTCGGCACCCTTTCCTCCGGCAACGGGAGGCGCAGAGAGGATCGGGTCACCCTCGACTAGCGTATAGCCGAGTCCCAACCCAAACAGCGGCACAAAATTAAAATCTGACTGATGCGCGAGCAGCTCGCCATTTGAGGTTTTTGACACATTCAACTGCTCGTCGGCCGCCTGGTTTAGAAATTCCAGCCGCATGCCAGGAACGATAGAGAGCCGCCCAAATTTGAACCGGTTCTCGGCAAAAATAGCGCCATCCCAAGTGTCACCGGTGTTCAGATTGCGCAGCGTGCCACTCTCTGCATCAGGTGTTTGACCGCGCTCGTCGGTCCGATCCTGCAACGCGTGATAGAAATAGACGCCGCCAGCAATGGTGGAGACGTCGTTGAGCAAATTGTAGTCGTGACGAACGCGCGCATCGACACCCTCTGTGTAATCTTCGCGCAGTTGGATCGAATTCGTATTCGCATCTGGTCCGCTGGGCAGTGTGCCAAAACCGCCGCCACGCTGGCGTTTGCTCCAACGCGACAAGTATCCGCCGAATGCTTTGATGTCGAGCTGTGTACGCTCGGAAAAGAATTTCTGATACTCGAGCGTGGCATAGTAGCGCTCGAGCTGGAACCGATCGAAAAATCGACTGGTCTGAGTGAAACCGTCTTCGACGAAGACAGAGCTGGGGGGATTCAGGTCCTCCCGGCGACGCATGCCGCCCGGTTCGCCGTGTTCTTCATTGTAGAAATCGAGCGTGAGTATGAAGCGGCTATCTCTCGTCACATCCAACACGAAGCGTGGGCTACCAGCGTTAAGATGGTAATCGCTGTTAGCCTCTCGAAATCCATCCTGCTGTCGGTGATCGTAGTAGAGGAAGTAGCCGAACGGGCCCACCGTGCCATCCGCTTCAGTGTAATTGCGATAATAGTCATAGCTGCCAAAAACATTCCGGGTTGTAAAATGAAACGGCGCGTCCGCGCGCGGCATTTTCATGACGAAATTAAGGGCGCCGCCGGGTTGCGGTCCGAACTGTAATGCCGCGCCTGCGCGGATGATTTCAATCCGGTCCACCGCGTCTAAGATTGGGGTGTAATGGCTTTCCGGGAAACCGAATTGCTCATTTTTGATCGAAACGCCGTCTTTGAGCACCTGCGTAAACTCGCTGCGCTGGGAATTCAACCCTCGATAACCAAAGTTGATAATTGGCGATTGAGGCTCTTCGCTGACGATGATGCCCGGTGTCGTGGCCATCGCCTCACGATAATCGTTACCGGCGAAGGTAGGGAATTCTTCTGGTTTCACGAAGGAGGTTTTCTTGCCGGCATTGATCCTCGTCCCTTCCACTGGAGGTAATGCTGGATACGGAATTGGATACGTGTCGTACCATGTCCCGGTAACGACGACCGTGTCGGCGTCCGCGGCCTCCCCGACGCTCGTTAGGCCCAGCGACATATTAACAGGCAATGTCAGGAATCCGCTCGAGAAACTAATTGTTGTACCTTTTCGATGTCTGTCGGATTTGTCGTCTTTATCGTCTTTGTCCTCAGCATCGCGGTCGTCGTTTTCCGTCGCGTCAAGAGATGCAACAAGGGCATCCTGAGAGAAGCTCGATTCGACAAAACAACAGAGCGCAATTGCTGCCAACGCCGTTCCGAGCCCGAGAGTGATTTTCGAAGACATGCCGCCGATCAAAGTCGAAGGCTCCCGAGGAAGCAAGTCTTTTATTACAACTTTGTAATGAGCCTGCGGTTGAGACTACGCCGCTCGATGAAGCGAGCCCGGCCTAGCCTTGCGAACGCACGCTGCGCGTTCCATCTTGGCACTCATCGCGAATGCATATCGAACCAGATTCACTCCCGACCGGACACGACGGTATCATTCCGCGACTGCAAAAAGGCCCCACGATCCATTCCAGCGCGTGGGTTGTTCCTGGCGCGACTGTGCTCGGCGACGTAATTCTTGAAGAAGAATCAAGTGTTTGGTACGGCGCGGTCCTGCGCGGCGATATTAATCGCATTATCATCGGTCCGCGCTCAAACGTACAGGACAACGCTGTCGTCCACGTCGACACCGGTTACCCAACTAGCGTCGGCGAACTGGTCACAATCGGGCACACCGCGATCGTTCACGCGTGCAAGATCGACAATGAAGTACTCATCGGCATGGGCGCAATCGTTCTCGACGATGTCGAAGTCGGCGCGCGTTCCATGATCGGTGCAAACGCGCTGGTCACTATGGGGACCAAAATCCCGCCCGGCTCACTAGTGCTCGGCTCGCCCGCAAAAATTCGCAGGCAACTGACGCTGGATGAGCAAACGGATATCGCCCGCTGGGCATGGAGCTACGTCGAAACAGCAAAGCAGTACCGCGAATTTTTCTGACGACTTGTCATCCAAACAAAGCAACAATAAGAGATCCATGAAAACTATTTTCAGTTCCGCATTAGCCACGTTTCTAACCGCGGTCTTCCTTCTGACGCGGTTATCTGCCAGCGAGATGCTGTCTACAGACATGCATCTGTATCCGCCGACGACAATCGAATGGAAGGCGGGCCCGGCGGCTTTGCCCCCTGGCGCAAAGATGGCCGTGCTCGAAGGCGATCCGACAAAGGAAGGCCCGTTCGTGGTACGTTTCCAGTTTCCTGACGGCTATCATGTCGCACCGCATACCCACCCGAAAACTGAGCGTGTCACGGTGATTTCGGGTGCTCTTTATCTCGCGACCGGCGAAGCGCTCGATCGCAATAGCGCAAAAGGACTTCCCGCTGGGTCTTTCGGTTTCTGGCCCGCTGGAATGAAACATACCGCCTGGTCCGAAGGCGAAACGATCATTCAACTTCACGGGATCGGACCGTGGCAGATCAACTATGTCAATCCCGCGGACGACCCGCGAAACGCGAAGAAATCGCCGTAAGGGATTTGCTGCGGGACGGAATGAGCTCATGGCGTCGACGCGTTGTTAATATCTGTAGCGGCGGTCTATGACCGCCGAAGGTGCAATCCAGTGTCGCGAGTTTTCAAAAGTTCGGCGCTCACAGAGCGCCGCTACAGCGCCTCTGCCAACTCGCGTGCGTTCTCGCGCAAAAGTTCGGCTGCGCGTTTCATGTTTTCTTGCTGGCTCATTCCCGGACGCGCGTTTTGGTAAATACCCTCAAAAATTTCGCGAAGTTCTCGATCTTCAGATGCACGGCCAACAATTGCGAACACTGGCTTTCCGAGCTTTCGTGCCAGTCGCGCCACGCCGACTGGCGTTTTCCCTTCGAGCGTCTGCCGATCCAGACTCCCCTCGCCTGTAATCACCAGGTCCGCATCTTTCATCTTCGGTTCAAGCCCGACTGCTTCTGCGACAACTTCGAATCCCGGCCGGATTCTCGCGCCGCAAAAACTCAGCAGACCAAAGCCGAGGCCGCCTGCGGCGCCCGTACCCGCTTCGTTCCGATAGTCGAACCCGAATTCTGTGGCCACGACGTCCGCGAGCCTCGTCAGCGCGCGTTCTAAATTATCGAGGTCGCTTTTGCTCGCCCCTTTTTGTGGACCAAACACTCGTGTCGCGCCATTTTCGCCTAACAACTGATTCTTCACATCGACCGCCGCTACGATACGCGGTGGTTCCAGTTCCTTCGGTCGCTCAATCCGCTTCAGCAGAGGAAGCTGGGCAACCGATTGAATCTCGTTTTCTCCTTCGCCGAAGAATTGAAATCCTAACGCGCGTGCCATGCCGAAACCGCCATCGTTTGTCGCGCTGCCACCCAGACCAATAATGATTTCGTTCGCACCGCGTTTCGTAGCGTCCAAAATCATGTCGCCCACTCCGAACGTAGTCGCACGAATTGGATCGCGTTCACTTTTGGAAAGTCGCCGCATGCCAGCGGCTTCGCTCATCTCCATTACCGCAAGTTTTTCCTGGTCGATCCATCCATAGCGCGCGTCGATCTCGCGACCCAGCGGATCGTGCGCCTTGCATTCGAGCCAGGAACCGCCGCGCGCATCACACACTGCTTCCGCGGTCCCCTCGCCGCCGTCGGCCACTGGCACCACTTCGATTTGCGCGTCCGGCAGCACATCGAGCAGCCCTTTCGCGATGTTTTGCGCGGCGTCCCGAGCGTTGAGCGCGCCTTTGAATTTATCGGGAGCGACAAGAATTCGCACAGCTACAATTTCATCACCAATCCAATGTTGTCATTCCGAGCGAAGCAGAGCGGAGTCGAGGAATCTCTAGAGAAAAGATCCAGAGATGTCTCGACTTGCTCGACATGACACAAAAGGACTAAAGCGGCTTAGGAGCTGAGCTTCTGCTCCAAGATTTTTCCGACCAATTGCGGATTGGCTTTGCCTTTGGACAGCTTAATCACCTGTCCCTTGAGAAAGTTCAGCGATGCAACGTTCCCTGCTCGAAAATCCGTTACCGGTTTCGGGTTCGCCGCGATCACTTCATCACACAGCGTCTCAATCGCGCTGACGTCGCTTAGTTGCTCGATGCCTTTTTGTTTCACAATCCCGGTTGCGGTTTTTCCGGTCGTAAACATTTCCACAAAAACTTCCTTGCCCTGTTTGCCGCTGATTTTTCCGGTGTCGATCAAGTTTACGAATTCATCAAGTGTCTCCGGCGGAATTGGGCACTCGGTTATCTCTTTGCCAGCGGCGCCGAGCGCGTTCTGCAAATCGTTTAAGATCCAGTTAAATATGTTCTTAGGATTTTTCGCGTCTTTGGCAGCCGCCTCGAAATATCTCGCTAACTCGAGATCGTCTGCCAGCACTGCGGCATCGTAAGGGCTCACCTGGTATTGCTCGACGAACCGTGCGCGCTTCGCCTTTGGCAACTCCGGCACGCGCTCCCGTAATTCGGCCACCAGCGCATCCGTTTTCACCGGGACGAGATCCGGATCAGGAAAATAACGGTAATCGTGCGCGAATTCCTTGGTCCGCATGAGAAACGTTTCACCAGCTACATCGTTCCAACCGCGCGTCTCTTGGTCCATCCGTTCACCGCGCTCCAGGATGCTCGTCTGACGGCGAATCTCGTAAGCGAGAGCGCGCCGGACACCGCTGATGGAGTTCAAATTCTTGAGTTCGATTTTTGCTCCGAGTTCGGTTTGGTTTTCCGGGCGTACTGAAACATTGCAATCGCAGCGGAGTTGTCCCTTTTCCATATCAGCATCGCTCACGCCTCCGTAGATCAGGATCTGCTTCAACGCACTTAAGAACGCAAATGCTTCCTCGGGCGATTTGATTTCCGGCTGGGTCACGATCTCCATCAACGGCGTGCCGGCGCGATTGAAATCGATGCCCGTGCTGTTCTCGAAATGGAAACTCTTTGCTACGTCTTCCTCGAGATGGATTCGCACCAGATGCACTTCCTTGTCATGCGTGACGATATTTTTCTGTGCGTCCTTGGGATAAGCGAGATCATGTAACGGCACGCTGCCATTCGTGCACAACGGCATGTCGTACTGCGAAATCTGATAATTTTTCGGCATGTCCGGGTAGAAATAATTTTTGCGATCGAACTTGCTGACCGGCGCGATATCGCATCCGAGCATCAGTCCCGTCAGCATGGTCATGCGCAACGCTTCCTGATTCATCACCGGCAACGCGCCGGGCAAGCCGAGGCAAACCGGACACGTGTGCGTGTTCGGCTCGGCGCCAAATTCAACCGGTGAAGCGCAAAACATTTTGGATCGCGTCTTAAGCTGCACGTGCACTTCAAGGCCAATCGTGGCGATGTATTTCATCTTCTAATCCCTCGCACAACGAACACAAAGGTCACAACGAAAGCTCAGGAGGAAGTTCTGGTTCCAAATTGCCGTTGATAATCCGTTTGATCCCGTTCTTCAGGTGCGCTTCACCGAAATTGATGAGAAGGCCCAACTTCAAACCGCTAAGACGGAGCTGCGTCAGAAGCTGCTTCACGTGGACTGGAAGCAGTACCTCCACAGATTTGAGTTCCGCAATAACTTTCCCGTTTACAACCAGATCGGATCGGAATGCTTCATCAAAACGAATGCCATCGTACAATATTGGCATTGGCTTCTGACGCTCCGCAGTTAGACCTCTTTTTTGTAGTTCGTAAGCCATGACCACTTCATAAACGGACTCGAGCAGACCCGGACCGAGCTTCGTATGAACAGCAAACGCCGCATCCAAAATCTGTTTGGCGATTTCATTTTCCGTCACGCCTTTGTGGACGTTGTGCAAGGTCTATTTGGGGATGTCGGGTGAGATCGCCCGTTGCCGCAACGCGTGATCGCAAAGAACGAGCGCGGCCATTGCTTCGACAATCGGCACGGCTCGCGGAAGAACACACGGATCATGCCGACCGCGGGCGGCAAGCTCAGTCTGCTCATTTGAAGCTGTGACGGTTTTCTGCTCGAGCGCGATCGTTGCAGGCGGCTTAAACGCAACGCGGAAGTAAATGTCTTCGCCATTGCTAATCCCACCTTGCACGCCTCCGGAATTGTTCGTGGTTGTCCGAATTCTTCCAGCGCGGGTTTCGAATGCATCGTTGTGCTGCGAGCCCCGCATCTGCGTCGCGGCAAATCCAGAGCCGATCTCAAAACCTTTTGCCGCTGGTATGCTCAGCATCGCTTTCGCCAAGTCTGCTTCCAGCTTGTCGAACACCGGCTCACCAAGTCCAGGTGAGATGCCGCGCGCCACACACTCGATCACGCCGCCGACGGAGTCGCCTGCATCCCGAATCTGCTCGACCAGCGATATCATCTTTTTCGCAGCGGCAGCATCCGGGCAGCGGACAACATTTTTCTCAACGTCGTTCATCGTCACGGTGAAACGGGCAATCTTCGCAGTCACTTCGTGGATTTGCGTCACGTACGCGACGAGTTCGAAGTCCCCGTATAAGGTGGACAATGTTTTTTTGGCAATCGCACCCGCCGCGACGCGGCCAATCGTTTCGCGGGCTGACGCGCGACCGCCGCCCTGCCAGTTTCGGATTCCGTACTTTGCCTCGTAGGTGTAATCGGCATGCGACGGTCGAAATTTGCGCGCGATTTCGCTGTAATCCTCGGGTCGAGCGTCTTTGTTCCTAACAAGAATTGCGATCGGGGTCCCGAGTGTTCTCCCTTCAAATACGCCGGACAGAATTTCGCATCGGTCCTCTTCTTTGCGCTGAGTCGTCAGTTTGCTTTGACCTGGGCGACGACGATCCAGCTCTCGTTGAATTTCCGCTTCGGAAATTTCGATGCGCGGCGGGCAACCATCGATCACTACGCCGATGCCGCCGCCATGGGACTCACCAAATGTAGTGACGCGGAACAATTGGCCAAATGTGTTGCCCATTGGAATCGCAAGCTTAAACGAGACGCGCCAAATTTGCAGGGCGTTTGTGTCAACCGCTGGCGGCTGGCACAGCCGCCCTACAACTTAGATCGCTTCGAGTGCGCTCTTTAGATCATCGATCAAATCGCGGACGTCCTCGACGCCGACAGACAGTCGGACCAGCGAATCGGTGATGCCGAGCTTTTCCCGTTGTTCTTTCGGCACAGAGGCATGCGTCATAAGCGCGGGATGATTGATCAGGCTTTCCACGCCGCCCAGGCTTTCAGCCAATGCAAACAAGTGCGTATTCTCAAGAAAACGCCGCGTTCCGGCGAGGTCAGTTTTCAAAACGATGGTGACCATTCCGCCGAACCCGCGCATCTGTTGCCGGGCCAAATCGTGTTGTGGATGCGATTTTAGCCCGGGATAATGGACCGACTTGATCTCGCGCTGGTCCTCGAGCCAGCGCGCAATCTCCAGCGCATTCGAGCAATGCCGCTCCATGCGAAGCGCCAGGGTTTTCAGGCTGCGCAGAACAAGAAAACTATCGAAGGCGCCGGCAATCGCGCCGACCGAATTTTGCAAAAACGCAATTTGATCAGCGAGTTCCTTGTTTTTCCCAACAACGGCAACACCGCCCACCAGATCAGAATGCCCGTTCAGATATTTAGTCGCGGAATGCACAACGATATCGAACCCCGATTCAATCGGTCGCTGGATCCATGGAGTCGCGAACGTATTATCGCTAACCGAAATCAATTTCCGTTTGCGCGCGATCTTCGCAATCGCGTCAAGATCGATCAGCTTGAGCAGCGGATTACTTGGGGTCTCGATCCAAATCATGCGCGTGTTTGGTTTGATTGCGCGCTCGAGATCTTTCGCCTCGGTCAAATCCACATAGGTAAAATCAAGATTCGCGGAGCGACGGCGCACCCGGTCGAATAACCGGAAGGTGCCGCCGTACAGATCGTCGCTCGCGATAATATGCGAGCCGCTATCTAGTACCTCCAGCACTGTCGCCATCGCAGACAGACCAGAGGCGAACGCGAACCCGCGCGATCCGCGTTCCAAATCGGCGATGCACTTTTCGTATGCCAGCCGGGTGGGATTGATTGAGCGCGCGTAATCGTAGCCTTTGTGTTTCCCGGGGCTCTCCTGCACGTACGTCGACGTGGCGTAAATCGGTGTCATTACCGCGCCGGTCGTGGGATCCGGCTCCTGTCCAGCGTGAATGGCGCGCGTCGCGAAGCCCTGTTCTTTTTTCATTGTCGATGTCTGAGTGCGCTAAACAAACTCGCGTTCCGGCGGCGTGGCCGACTTCGGCATGTTAAGCCGGAGATAGGAGAGCCAATCGGTGCGCGTAATCAGCCCAAGAAATTTGTTGTCGTCCATCACGATAGCGACTCGGCCGCGATCGAATACGCCCAGCAAGTCTGTGATTTTGGCATCCGGCGGGAGTGTTTCCAGCCGATCTGTCATTGCGTTGCTCACGGGGTCGTTAAAATGCGCCGGATCGCGGTGCACTTTTACCAGGAGATCGGATTCATCGATGAGCCCGATGGCGCGGCCGCTCTTGTCGACCACCGGAAGCTGCGACACATCTGAGTCGCGCATTCGCTTGAACGCTGTGAGCAATGAATCATCGGGCCCTACCGTGATCACTTCGCCAGCTTCGTATCGATGCGAGATCAAGTCGCTGAGATCGCCGTGCGGCGTGCGATGAATGAATCCCTGCTCGGCCATCCAAAAATTGTTGTACATTTTAGAGAGATACTTGTTGCCGGTGTCAGGAACGAGTGTGACCACCCGTTTTGGTTTTGTTTGCTCCCGGCAATAACGCAGCGCGCCGGCGAGAAGTGTGCCAGTGGACGAGCCGCCGAAGATTCCTTCCTTGCGCAAAAGCTCGCGTGCTGCGGCAAAACTTTCTTCGTCATCAATCTCAAATGCTTCTGTGACTAACGACATATCCGCGATTTCCGGAATGAAATCTTCACCGATGCCTTCCACTGCCCAGCTACCCGATTTAACAAGCTGACCGGTTTTAACGTACTCGTACAAAATCGAGCCGGTCGGGTCGGCCAGAACCATCTCAATGCCGCGCCGCGGTTTCACGCGATTAAAAAATCTCCCGAGCCCTGTCAGCGTTCCACCTGAACCGACTCCCACAACGACGGCATCCACGTCGTGCCGCATTTGCTCCCAAATCTCCGGACCGGTCGTGCGCTCGTGTGCGAGAGGGTTCGCCGGATTACCAAATTGGTTCACGTAAAAGCTTCCCGGAATTTGTTCGGCGAGCCGCGCCGCGACATCCTGGTAATACTCGGGATGTCCGCGCGTCACATCAGACCGTGAGATCTGCACTTCGGCGCCGAGCGCTCTCACGTGCGATATCTTTTCCTGCGACATCTTGTCGGGAATTACCAACAAGACGCGATAGCCCTTCGCGCCCGCGACCAGCGCAAGTCCCAAACCGGTGTTGCCTGCTGTGGCCTCAATCACTGTGCCGCCGGGCTCCAGTTTCCCGTCGGCCTCGGCTGCTTCGATCATCGACAGCGCGATCCGGTCCTTAATGGAGCCCCCCGGGTTTTGATTTTCGAGTTTGAGAAAAAGCCGACAGGGCCCGGTCTCCAACTGCGTTGCTTCCACTAGGGGGGTATCACCGATGAGCGAAAGAATCTCGGGCGGTTTGTTGTGTGCAATGGCGGGCTCTGCGGAACTCTGGCTCATAAAGTTACTCAATCGACGGCTCGCCTTTGTGCGACCATTCCGACTGGCTGTCTGTCAGAAACTGTTGAAGCACAGGAAAGCGGACCTCGCCGTAATTCAATGCGTAACGGAGATCGCCGCCTTTGTAAATCCAAGTCGTCGGAATCCAGCTCAGCGGCAAACCGGCGAACTGTTTGATCTTGTTTTCGCCGCGACGCGGACCGGGATCACCGAGAATTGTCACGTTCGGCTGCGCGGCGATCCCGAATTTGTTCAGCATCGCGCGCCCGTCCTGCCCATCATTCCAGACCGACACGAAATAAAACTTCACCTGTGGATTTTCATTGATCATTTTGGTCCACCTGCCGGTTTTGAGCTCGGCCTGGCAGTTGGAGCACCACGGCGCCCAGAGGTGAACGACGGTGGTTTGTGGCGATTTGATTGCGTCCGCGAGTTTTTGCTCGGCCGCGGATTGTGCGTACATCGTGCCAGCGACAAACACGGGTAAGATCAACAATCGCAGCGTCGGCATTCTACGCCAGAATACGGGAGAAACGCGGCGCACTCAAGGAGTACAGGCATCTTGCCTGTGTTGCCAGCGACGTCTTCCTCGGATTGCGCTCAACGCAGCCGGCGAGACGCTCGCCTCTCCCACAGCCGAAAACGGCTGTGCTACGAGTTGACCGAAGCCACAAAAATGCCTAGTATGCCGTCCCCATTTCCGTTTCTGGCAGCAACCGGATGCGCGGACATCGGTGTTCAATTTAGAGCGCCGTTGTACTGAAGAGGAGGCCTACTTACTTTATGATTCAAATGCAGGACGTGATGTCGAAGCCGATGCCGGACTTCCGCGAAGGAAGCATCATCAAAGGGCAGATTTTGGAAGTTCGTCCACGCGAAGTGCTCGTCGATATCGGATACAAATCTGAGGGTGTCATTCCGTTAAGCGAATTTGAAGATCCCGAGTCGCTGCAAGTTGGCGACGAGGTCGACGTTCTTCTGGAGCGGCTGGAGAATGAAGAAGGCATGGTAGTGCTCTCGAAGGAGAAAGCAGCCTACCGCCAAAACTGGAACAAGATCGTTACCGTCTTCGAGGGTGACGGCCTGATCAAAGGGAAGGTGAGATCGGTCGTCAAAGGCGGACTGATGGTGAACATTGGCGTCGAGGCATTTTTGCCAGCCTCCCAAATTGATGTTGTTCCACCAAAGGATTTGCAGCAGTTCGTCGGGAACACTTACGATTTCAAAATCGTTAAACTCAATGACGACCGAAAGAACGTCGTGCTCAGCCGGCGCGAGGTGATCGAAAAGGAGCGCAGCGAAAAGCGTCAAAAATTCCTGGAAAGCGTGAACCTCAGCGACCGTGTTGTTGGTACGGTCAAAAACATCACGGACTTCGGGGCGTTTATTGATCTCGACGGCATGGATGGTTTGCTGCACGTGACCGACATCACGTGGGGTCGACTGGGACATCCCAGCGAGCTGTTGAAAGTCGGGCAGCAGTTAGAAGTCGTTGTGCTTGACATCAACAAGGAAAAGGAGCGCGTTTCGCTCGGACTGAAGCAAACGCAGAAGAATCCATGGGATCAGATCGAGGAGCGTTTCCCCGCCGGACAGCGCGTTAAAGGCAAGATCACGAATCTTGTTCCCTACGGCGCTTTTGTTGAGATCGAGGAAGGCGTAGAAGGTCTGATTCACGTGTCAGAACTTTCGTGGACGAAACGCATCATGCGTCCTTCCGATATCCTCAGTGTTGGCCAGGAAGTCGAAGCTGTTGTTCTGGGCGTGAACAAAGAGGAACAAAAAATTTCACTCGGGCTGCGCCAGCTCGAGGCAAATCCGTGGGATGAGATCGAGAAGAAGTTCACCATCGGTAGGCAGGTCAAAGGCACGATTCGAAACATGACCGCTTATGGTGCATTCGTGGAACTGGAGGAAGGCATCGACGGCATGATCCACGTCTCCGATTTAAGCTGGACCCGCAAAATCAATCACCCCAGTGAGATGTTTAAGAAAAGCGATGAGGTGGAAGCTGTCGTGATCGATATCGACAAAGTCAATCAACGCATCAGTCTCGGGATTAAACAGCTAGCCGACGATCCGTGGAAAACGATCGATGAGAAATATAAGATCGGTGACCTAGTCAAAGGTAAAGTGACCAAGCTCGCCAGCTTTGGCGCGTTTGTGCAATTGCAGGACGACATTGATGGGCTCGTTCACATCTCCCAGTTGAGCGAGGATCATGTCGCCAAGGTTAAGGACGTCCTTAAAGTTGGCCAGGAAGTCGAATCGCGCGTGATTAAAGTGGACAAAATCGAGCGCCGCATCGGGCTCTCGATCAAAGCGGCGAATTATTCCGAAGAACAACTGCGCAAGGAAGTCGAGTCCTTTGATACGCTTCGTCCCGGCGAAGATATGGTTGGGTTGGAAAAAGCTTTCGCAGCAGCCGAACAGGAAGAATATCGTCCCGGAGAATCCAAGCGTGTCACAAAGGAGTCGAGCGACTCGAACGGCGAATCGAAGAAGGAACCGAGTAAGAAATAGTTCCGGCTTTTCAGTAGCTGTTCAGCGGTACTCGGGCAACAAATGCCTGCCCCATGCGCCCCCAGAGTTTGGGCCGGCGCGATCGTCTATTTAATCGCGCTGCTTGGCACCTGGCTGTTAGCAAACGAGAGCGCCCGGCCTTGGGCCGTTTTGGTACTCATTGCCTCCGCAATGCTGGCTGTGGTGCTGTGGCGCCGACAAAATTGGATGTCCGCGTTTCCATCCGATGCTACTGCTCGGACGCTGGTAAACCGCAGCCGCTTGTTCTACTTGTTTGGAGTTACGGTCGCCATGCTGCTTGTGCTTGCGGCGGATCTTCGCTATGCCGCAGCGCCAAGTGAGACCTTCGGGCTCGCAGGTATTTTATGGATCACAGGCATAGCCTTGCTGCTTTACTCTGCTTTCTTCGGCTCACATTCATTATGGGGTGTTTCCAATGCACCACGTCTTCCGCGTTGGCCAACGTGGGAAACGGCGCTTCTGGCCGTGCTGTTCGTCCTGGCGTTGCTCAGTCGAGTTTGGAACCTGACGAATTTCCCAGACAACATCTATCCGGACGAAATCATGACCGGCACCGTCGCCACTCAGAGTTATCTAAGTCCAACAACTCCGCCGTCGGTCTTTAGCACGTTGTGGAGCGGGATTGATTTGCCCGCTCTTTGGTTCTGGTTCGTGGCCGTATTTCTGAAGCTGGGCGGGACCTCGCTTGCAATGTTAAGGCTGCCTGCCGCTTTGTTCGGCGCAGCTACGGTTATCTCGCTCTACGCATTGTTACGCGGAACATGGGGCAGATACGCGGCGATAGCCGGAAGCACAATCATGGCTTTCAGCGTTTCGAATGTTCATTACAGCCGCTTGGCGCTTAACAACATCGTGACGCAGTTCTTCTGGGCCACTTGTTTCTTTTTCTTGTTGCGCGCGCTGCGGTCGCGTCGCCCATCTGATTGGGCGCTGGCCGGTCTGTCGGCCGGATTAAGCGAGTACTTTTATTATGGAACACGGCTTCTGCCCTTCATCCTGGCAATGTTCATGGTGTTCCTCCTTGCTCTTCATTGGAAACACGCACGCCAGTACGCGGGCGGTTTCCTCCTGTTGGCCGGAAGCTATTTTGTAGGATTTGGTCCGCTGTTGATTCACTTCATTCGGAACCCAAACCTCTACCTGGGCCGAGGAGCAAGCCTCCTGATTTGGTCACCGCACATTCTGATCAGTTTCGCCGATTTCCACAGGGCCTTGAAAACGATTTGGCCAGTGTTGTCCGAGAACTTGCTTGGAATCAGCACTCACACTTCACAAGATATCATATTCTATGGACCCCTATTGTTACCTGCCGAAAGCGCGCTCCTGGTCCTGGGCGTTGCGCTGCTTTTGTGGCACTGGCGTCATCCGGCCGCGTTTCTCATACTCGCCTCGGGGCTAGGTGTCTTGCTGGTGGGCGGAACGCTCGTGGCGTATCCGAACAGCGTGCCACCCCTGATCAATCATTGGACTCCTGCCTTCCCGGCCTTCTATGTTGCGCTGGCAGTGCCTGTCGGCGCATGGATAAAGGCGGGACAGTCGGAGTTGGAACCCCGGTTGCGCTGGATCTTGCCGGTAACGGTCGCAATTGCGTTACTCGTGCTTGCTTGGTGCAATATGCATTTTTATTTCCATCGCTATTACGCCGATCCTGAGAGCCTGAAGAGCAAAGCATATAGGTCGGCCCAACGAAATTACGAGGTGCAAACTGCTCAGAGCCGATACTCAGCATCGCTCGGCCCCAACTATGAAGTTTTTACAGTAGGCCAAGGTTCGTGGCCGTATGATCCTGTAACTACGCGATACCTCGTGAGCGAGCAGAAGTGGACGCTGCTGACCAATCCTGCGACGGAACTGGCGTCCATAACTCGGGACAAGAAAGGAGTGGCATTCCTCTTTTTCCAAGGAAACGAGCAATATCAGCAAACGACGCGTGAGCTTTTTCCCGGCGGCAAGGACGGCGAAGTAACAAGCCGGCGCGGCAAGCACTTGTTCTACACATACGTGCTTACGCCACCTGAAGCACAGGCGACTCAGAAATAACATTTCGCTTGGGCTCGACCTGACAATCGCACGCGATTATAACTGGGGCTGATGCGATTTGGTTTTCCGCGACGCGCGGGTCTGCTATTGGTATTCGCTTCGGCGATTCTGCTGCTTGTTATGGCCGGCTGCGGGAATTCCAGCATCGTCGGCAAATGGCGGATGTCGGGAACTGAAAATCAAACGGTTTGGGAATTTTCGGGTAACGGCTCCGTCCTCGTCGGAGAAGTCCGCGGCAGATATAAGTTCGGTGGTCAGGACCGAATCAAAATCGAGACGCCGTTCGCGACGACAGTTTACCTGGTGAATCTTTCGAGCGACCAGCTCGTGCTCCAGGACTTGGGCGGTTCCAAGCTCGAGTTCACAAGGTTACGAGAGACGCCGCGTTGACTGTAGCGCAGGCATCTTCAAAACTCGGCGCTACCGGGAGTGCGCGCGAAGGGAATCACGTCGCGAATGTTCGAAATGCCTGTGATGAACATCAGCATGCGTTCGAAGCCTAAGCCGAAGCCGGAGTGTGGCACAGTTCCATAGCGACGCAGATCTAAGTACCATTTGTAATCGACGGAATCCATGTTGTGCCGCCGCATGTTGTCCTCCAGCATTTCCAGTCGTTCTTCACGCTGGCTGCCGCCGACGATCTCGCCAATGCCTGGCACCAGCAAATCTATGGCCGCTACCGTTCTGCCATCATCGTTCGAACGCATGTAAAACGGCTTAATTTCCTTGGGGAAATTAAAAACCGTGACCGGACATTTGAAATGTTTCTCGGTAAGCCAGCGCTCATGCTCCGATTGCAGGTTTGAACCGTAATCGATCGGGAACTCGAATTTTTCGCCGCTCTTTTTCAAAAGCTCGACTGCCTCAGTGTAGGTAATCCGCTGAAACGGTCTTTCAATGACGAAATCGAGTCGGGCAAGCAACTCTTTGTCCACGAATTTCGCGAACAATTCCAATTCTTCGGGGCACTGCTTTCTCGCGTCGGCGATCAAATACTTCACCAACTCTTCGGCGAGATCCATGTTGCCGGCCAGATCGCAAAACGCCATCTCCGGCTCGATCATCCAGAATTCACTGGCGTGGCGCGAGGTGTTGGAGTTTTCGGCGCGGAACGTTGGGCCAAATGTGTAAACTTTGGACAACGCTAGGGCAAACGCTTCCGCTTCCAACTGGCCGCTGACGGTCAGATAAGTCGGGCGAGCGAAGAAATCCTGCGTGAAATCAATCTCCCCGTTTTTCAGCGGCGGATTCGTAATGTTGATCGTGGAAACGCGGAATAATTCCCCTGCTCCCTCGCAATCGCTGCCGGTGATAATTGGCGTGTGAACATAAACGAAACCGCGATCCTGAAAAAACTGGTGAACGGCGAATGCGAGCCGGCTACGCACACGGAACACGCAACCGAAAAGGTTCGACCGTGGACGCAGGTGCGCGATCTCGCGCAAAAATTCCGCCGTGTGCCCCTTTTTCTGGAGCGGATAACTTTCGTCGGCGCCACCGACAATTTCGATATCTCGCGCAACGAGCTCCCATTTTTGTCCTTTGCCTTGCGAGGGGACCAGCGCGCCCTCCACAACAATCGAAGCACCAGTGTTGAGCCGTTGGATGTCTGCGTAATTTCGCAGCGCATCCTTCTTCGCGATGACCTGAAGATTGCGCACGGACGAGCCGTCGTTCAGCTCGATAAATGAAAAGTCCTTCGAATCACGCCTGGTGCGGGTCCACCCCTGCACACGAACCGACTCAATCGGCACAGCGCTCTGCAATGCATTCTTAATCGGAGTTGGAGAAAGTTGCGTCATTTGAAATGCGGTAAACTTTCAACGCGCGGCGTTGCGTTTACAAGGACATGTCCGATGAATCCTGTTGGTCGCTTCGGACACAACTGAATTTAACCTACTCAAGCGCGTGGAGAAATCCGTCCGCACTGCCGAAGTAAACGACGCCGTTAACCACGATCGGCGAAGACTAAATTCCCCCGATCCGAATTTGTTGATCGTTTGCCACAAGCGGCGCTTCACGCCAGTTGGAATGATAAAGAAAGGGCACATTGAACTTCCGATCGCCGGTAAGCACCCAACCGTTGTTTTGCTTGGACTTCTCGACCTGAAAATCCCAGAGCAGATCACCAGTTTTCGCGTCGCGCGCTTCCAACGTCCCGTTCAGCGCGCCGATGAAAACGATATCGCCAGCGACTGCGGGCGAGGAAAACATCCATGCTTTTCCCTGCTGGCGCACGACGGGCTTGCCAATGTTTGCGTCAACGACACGATACAAACTTGAGTCGGACGTAGCGAAGAACACTTTCCCATCGGCAACCGCCGGCGACGTGATCACCCAGCTTAGCTCCGTATTGAAGCGCCATTTTTCTTTGCCGGTTGCAGCATCGAGCGCGTACAGATTCGAATCACGACAACCGCTGTAAACGATTCCATTCGCGACCGCTGGCGAAGATTGGAACCCGACCTGATTGTGGATCAGCGGGTCTTCGCCTCCGTGGAAACGCCATTTCTCTTTTCCTGTCGCAGCGTCCACCGCATAGAAATAGCTGTCCCAGCTTCCGAAAAACAAAACGCCG